>JBDTYN010000191.1:0-4564 GCA_040005675.1 Chthoniobacterales bacterium | reverse complement strand
GCTGATGACGATGACAGGTATGGTCCTGGTGCGATCATCGCTGCGTAATTGCTCGAGCACTTCTCCACCATCGATGTCGGGCAGATGCAGATCGAGCAGAATTAAATCGGGCCGGTGTTTCCTCGCCAGTTCCAGTCCCACGCGGCCCTCGACGGCAGAAAGCAAATTCACCGTGGCACGTCGCGCCAGGACCTGCTCGACGAGTTGAAAGTTCGAATCATTGTCTTCGATATAAAGAATCGTTTTCCCAGCTATCCGCGGCAGAATCTCAAGATCGACACGCCCGGTGCTGCTCTTCAGAGCAGTAACCGGATCTTCCGCCGCGCTCAGCTCTACCGTGAAAGTGCTGCCGACGCCGGCCTGGCTGCGAACCTCGATCTTTCCCGACATCATCTCGACAAGACGTTTTGTCAGGGCCAGCCCAAGCCCAGTCCCTTCGACTGTGGTGCGCTCGGCTCCGAGCCGTTCGAATGGAGTGAACAGGCGGCTCAAGGCTCCTGGTTGCAACCCAATCCCGGTATCTGCGATATCGACGCGAACGCGTGCGCCCGGCGGTGCAGGGGCAACGTCGGCTTCGATGGCGATCCGCACTTCTCCTTCCTGCCGGTTATACTTGATCGCATTGGAGAGCAGGTTCACGAAAACTTGCTTCAGGCGCTGGCGGTCGGCCTGGACAAAAACCTCGGGCATCTCGTCGGCGAAATTTTGAATTCGGATCTTGCAGCCCGTGGCCAGCGGCCTGACCAGATTTAACACGTCCCGCAAAACGTTTGAAAGGGACACCGGCTCGAGCGAGAGAGCCATGCGGCCTGCCTCAATGCGCGAGATGTCGAGCACTTCATTTATCAAATCGAGGAGATGGCGCCCCGCGCTCACGATGTGACCGGCGCTCTCCTGCTGTTCGCGCGAGAGTTTTTCCATCTCGAGCAGCTGGCCGAAGCCGAGAATGGCATTGAGCGGCGTGCGCAGCTCGTGGCTCATGCGCGAGAGAAATTCGCTCTTCGCCCGATTCGCCCGCTCAGCCTCCTTCCACGCCTTACAGGTCTCTTCGTCTGCTTTTTTGCGCACCGTGATGTCGGTGAAAGTGATTACCACTCCGTGGATGGCTCCATCCTGTACGATGGGCGAGCAGGAGTATTCTACTGGGAATGAGGAGCCGTCCTTTCGCCAGAAAACTTCATCATCGACTCGCACGTCGCCACCTTCGCGTCGCGCCCGGTAAATCGGGCATTCTTCGACCGGAAATGGAGAACCATCCCGGCGATGGTGATGAATCAGTTCGTGGAGATCGCGGCCGATCAATTCAGAGGCAGGGAAACCAAGCAACGCCGCGCCAGCGTTGTTGATGAAGGTGCACCGGCAGTGTTGGTCGATGCCGTAGATTCCTTCACTCGTCGAATCCATTAACATGCGGATCTGATTCGCGAGGCGTGACCGCTCCTCCTCCGCCTCCTTTGCCATCGTGATGTCGCGGGCGGTGCAGTGGAGGATTTGCGTCTCGAGGTCGGCTGCCGCGCTCCACAAAAACCAGCGATGGCTGCCGTCCCTGCAGCGATAACGATTTTCAAATCCAACCGTTTCGCAGCCAGTCGCCAGCCTCTCCGCTTCCGCTGTGGTCGCGGCACGGTCGTCAGGATGCACGAAATCAATGAAAGGCACTCCGCACATTTCTTCCGCAGTCCATCCGAGCGTTTTCTCCCACGCTGGATTGACGCGTTTGAACTTCCCGTCGAAGCCAATCGTGGTGAGCATATCAAGCGAAACCGTGAAAAACCGATCGAGTTCATCCTGTGCGCCCTTTCGCGCCGTGATATCCGACGCGATACCGGCGAGCCGGTAGATCCTGCCGTTTTCGTCACAGACTGGAAACGCGCGATCGTTTATCCACCGGATCGAGCCGTCCGGCCGCAGGACGCGATATTCCACCTCCCAGGTATTAAGAGCTGTGTTACCGGCGAAAACTTTCCTGACGCGAGGCAAATCGTCCGGATGCATCGCATCGATCGCAGCCCGGGGATTGTCATAAACGGTCTGAACCGGCCGTCCCCAGATTTCTTCGTAGCCTGGGCTGACGTAGACAAGCCTTCGGTCCGGCAGTGACTTGATCCAAAAGACGTCGCCCACGTGCTCCGCAAGCTGCCGGAAGCGCTCCTCATTTTCGCGCCTCGCCGCTTCCGCAACCTTGTGGTCCTGTTCGAGGCGAGAAAGGAGTCGCGCCGTCCAAAATATCGCCGCGAGAAAAACGACGACGACGGAGAAGGTATAGAGCGCGGCGCCAAAACCGCCGTCATACAGGCCTGCCCGCTCTCCGACGAGTCGCAGCGTGCCGAGCACGATCGGCAGAATAATTGCCAAGGGAAGCAACCGGCGGGTTAAAGAGCTGGCCGCGGTGTCGCTCACAATCATGCCCGTCGCGTGCTCGTTTGCGTAAGCACAAAAAGTATTAAGCGAGAGTCACGGAATCCACCGGGCTCCCGCGACAAAGCATGCCACCTGCCGGAGCGTTTGCTTTCGCCCGTCCGATTCTCCCGAGAACCCAAGAAGCGCCGGAGACGCATTGTTTCCGCTCAGAGAGCAAATCTCGCGCTCAACACCCGTGGCGATGACACTGTGGTCTCCTCAGGCGTAGAGCTGAATTTTCGATAAGTGTCTACCGCGCGAGCGGTTAAAGGTCGTATTTCATTGAAATTATAATGCGGAACGTCTCCTCCCCTTTGCCGCTATGCCCGTGCAGGGCACGCTCCTAGCTCTCGAATCCGAGGGACGCCTCCGAATGAACAAAGAAACCGTTGACGCCATGCTCACCGCGATGATTGAAAGCGGCGACGGCGTTTCGGATCTACTCTTCGTCGTCGGCAAGCCACCGCATCTGGAAATGCATGGAACGCTCGAACCGCTTCTGACGGACCCGCCCGATGTTGCTCTCAATGCCGCGCAAATCATGCAGATGGCACATCACCTCATGAACGGGAACGAACGTTTGCGTCAGGACTACGAGTCGGCGGGCTCCTGCGATTGCAGTTACTCGATCGCCACGGCGCGCTTTCGCGTCAACATTTACCGGCAGAACGGGCAGCCAGCCATCGTAATGCGGAAGCTTCAATCCGAAATCCCATCGCTCGACGGTCTGAAGTTGCCGCCCATTTTTCGAGAGATCATTAAAGAGCGCAACGGGATCATTTTCGTCACCGGTGGAACCGGCAGCGGCAAGACAACGACGCTGGCGGCGATGTTGGATGAGATGAACCGGACGCGCTCCATCCACATGGTCACGCTCGAAGATCCGATCGAATTTCTTCACCCCCACAAAAAATCCATTTTGAGCCAGCGCGAACTCGGCAAGGATTTCAACGAATTCGCGGGCGGGCTTCGCGCGGCTCTGCGACAGGCGCCGAAGGTAATTCTAGTGGGAGAAATCCGCGACCGCGAGACGATGGAAATCGTGATGACTGCCTCTGAGACCGGACACATCGTCTTCAGCACTCTCCACACGATCAATGCAGGGCAGACGATCAATCGGATCCTCGGGATGTTCAGCAAAGAGGAAGAGCCGCTCGTACGTCAGCGCCTGGCGGAAACGGTGCGTTACATTATTAGCCAGCGTCTCGTCTCCAAGATCGGCGGCGGCCGCCACTTGATCACCGAGATTATGGGGAGCAATCTGAGCACGCGTGAAGCAATCGTATATGGTGAAAAAGAAGGCCGCAGTTTTCAGGATATCATCGAGGTCAGCCGCACATTCGGCTGGCACAGCTTCGACCAAGAGCTCGTCAGCGCCTTCGAGGCGGGCCTCGTCACCGAAGAGACCGCCGTGTTGTACTGCACTTTGAAGAATCGCATGGGGCGCGATCTTGAAATGATCAAGAAAGTGCGCCACGCGCACGTTGATCAGCCATCGGGTCTGAAGTTGGAAGCCGCCAGCGTACAGGAAGAAGCGCCACTCCATGTCTGATCAGATCGCAGCGTTAGAGCATGACCTTCGGCTGGCGAAGGAAAAGATCGCTTCGCTCGAGACGCAATTACAAAACTCTCCAGCGAATGGAGACGACGCAAGCGCGGTCTTGCGTCACCGGTTGCGGACGCCGTTGAATACGGTCCTTGGGCTCGCGCAACTCCTGAAATCGTCACCGATCGGCGACAGCGAACCGGTCGGGCAGATGCTGAACGCGGCGACGCGGATGGCTGAGTTAATCGAGGAGACGCCGACGGACGATGCCAACGGCAGGGACCCGAGCGCCGGAACTGTGGAACAATCGGCGCGGCATGCGTCGAGTGAGGCGGCCGGGTTTTCGGTGCTTTACATTGAGGACAACGCGCTCAATTGCCGTTTGGTCGCACGCATCCTCTCGCAGCGGCCCGCGATCAACCTGATCTTTGCCACGCTCGGCGCCGAAGGCCTCGAAATTGCGCGCGAATGGCAGCCCCACCTGATTCTGCTCGATTTAAACCTGCCTGACATGCATGGCTCCGACGTGTTGCGCTCGCTTCGAGAAGACGCGCGCACCGACAAAATTCCCGTTGTTGTGATCAGCGCTGATGCCACCGGCACACAAATCGACCGCTT
>JBDTYN010000190.1:0-17979 GCA_040005675.1 Chthoniobacterales bacterium | reverse complement strand
GCCGCTCATCCTTGCCCTCGGCGTAATCTGCTGGGTCGCCGGGTTTGATCTGATTTACGCCACCCAGGATTACGACTTCGACCGCGCCGAAGGTCTACGTTCGCTCGTCGTAAAGGCCGGCATCCCAAATAGTTTGCTCATCGCGCAGTGGTTGCACGCGCTCATGTTTACCGCGCTGATCGCCTTTGGTTTTACAGCGCGGCTTGGCGATATTTATTTCTGTGCGATGCCGTTTATTGCCGTCGCCCTCTTTTACGAACATCGCAGCGCGCGTCGTGTTGATCTCGCCGGAATCAATCGCGCATTTTTCCAAAGCAACGCCTTCGTCAGCCTGGTTTTCGTCGCGGCGGTCTGCGGAGATCAGATGCTTTAGTTTCGCGGTGGCTCGATCTCGGCGATACGTTTTGCGTGACGACCGCCTTCGAAGCTCGTGGTCAACCAGACGCGCACAATGGCGAGTGCCGTCTCCTCAGGAATGACGCGCTGCCCGAGCGACAACACGTTGGCATCATTGTGTTGACGCGAAAGCACTGCAGTTTCCTCGTTCCAGCAAAGCGCGCAGCGCACCCCGCGCACCTTGTTTGCCGTCATCGCTTCGCCATTTCCTGAACCACCGAAAACGATTCCGCGTTCGCATTCGCCACGCGCAACAGCCTCAGCAGCCGGTCGAATGAAAAGCGGATAATCGACAGCTTCTTCACTGAACGTACCGAAATCGCGGGTTTCGTGTCCAAGAACCGCGAGCAGCTCTTTGACTTTCTCTTTTAACCGGAATCCGGCGTGATCCGTGCCGAGCGCTATTTTCATGTCGTTCCCTTTCTGGTTGCGAAGGTGCGGCTTGTCGAGGCGAAGATGGAAGCGGCGACGTCAGCGTGCCCAACACGCGTGAAAAATCCGCACGCTCCCGCTTCGGGCTGTTTAACCGCCGTGGAGTCGCGCGAGCTGCTGCCAGATCTCACGCTCGCTTTCGGTCACCTTTTTGGGCACCTCAATCTGCGTGAGAACGTAAAGATCGCCGCGCGTGCCGGAGGCAAGCGGCAGGCCCCGTTCGCGCAGTCGAAAACGCTGACCACCCTGCGTCCCCGGCGGCAACTTCAACCGCGCGGAGCCTTCGAGTGTCGGCACCTGCAAATCCCCGCCGAGCACAGCTTGCCAGGGGGCGATTTTCGTCTCGTGGATCAGGTCGCTCCCTTCCACGGAAAAATCCGGATGCCGTGCGAGGCGGACCCGCAGGAACAGATCACCGCTGGTGCCGCCACCAGCGCCCGCCTCGCCCTGGCCGGCAAGACGAATGCGCTGACCTTCGCGGACGCCGCGGGGGATTTTGACTTGATAGGTCTCGAGCTTTTTCGAAGACCCGCGCCGCAACGAAACCTGGCGTTTCGAGCCATCCAACGCTTCCTCGAGCGTCACCATGATGTCGGCTTCGACGTCGCTGCCACGCGCGGCTCCCGGTGCGCGTTGACCAAAGCCGCCGCCAAACGCGGATTGCCCCCGGCCGCCGCCAAAAAACGCTTCGAAAAAATCGCTGAAACCCGTGCCCCCAAATTCGAATTCGACACCGCCATTCTCGCCGCTGCCGTAGCGTTGATATCCGCCGCCGGGTCGCCCTCCTGCCCAACCGGGCGGCGGTTGTCCGCCTCCGGGTTGATCCCAATTGGCACCGAGCTCGTCGTACTTCCTGCGCTTTTCCGGATCACTCAGAACCTCATAGGCCTCATTGATCTGCTTGAATTTCTCTTCCGCAGTCTTTTTGTCCTTCGCGACGTCTGGGTGATGCTTGCGCGCAAGTTTGCGAAACGCGCTTTTGATCTCATCCTCGCTCGCGCTCTTCGCGATTCCCAGCGTTTCGTAATAATCTCGAAATTGAACAGCCATTCGGTAGAAGTTGAATCTCTTCGCGTGGCGGCTTCACGCAACTTCAACTGCGCCGCGGCCGTCTAATAGTTGCCGCGTACCACGAATTGCGCAGCTTTAGCTGTGCGCGAAATGGGAAAGTTGCTCCTGGTTTTTGGCAGCGTAATTGCGCTGATGGGGCTCGCGCTTTGGAGCGGCGTCGGCGCGGGCTGGATCGGTCGCCTGCCGGGGGACATCCGCATCGAGCGCGGCGGCTCGGGTTTCTACTTTCCGATCGTCACCTGTATCGTGATCAGTATTGCCCTGAGCCTGGTTTTTTCGCTCTTTCGTCGTTGATCCGCAGCTCGAAAGAGTTTGGCCTCACCGGGTTTGGAGCCGATTCATAAAATCCCGTTAACGTGGTCTGCTTTCTCGCTACGTTCGGTGGATGGCGCGATCGCGTCGCCAAACCCAACTTGCAGATCACGTCGCCCGACTCGTCCAATGCCGGCGTTGTCCTCGCATGGTTCCGCCGCCCGTCTCCGGCGGTGCAATTCTGAGCGACATCATGCTGGTGGGCCAGGCGCCTGGCGTACGCGAGCCGACACTGAAGCGGCCGTTCGCCCACACGGCCGGCAAAACGTTATTTCGCTGGTTCGAGCAATTCTGCGGAATGGACGAAACCTTTGTCCGCTCACGCGTCTACTTCGCCGCCGTCTGTCGCTGCTTTCCCGGAAAAGCACCGGGCGGCACCGATCGCGTTCCCGCCCCGGATGAAGTTCGTAACTGTTCATCCTGGATGAACGACGAGTTCGAAATTCTTCGGCCTCGCCTCGTCATTCCCATCGGGAAACTGGCGATTGCCCAGTTCATCGGCTTCGAAAAGCTCGACGCCGTTATTGGTCATGGATTCAGAATCGACCGCGACGGCTTTGCGTTCGATCTCATTCCGTTGCCCCACCCCTCCGGGGCATCGCCATGGCACAAAATCTCGCCCGGCCGAGAGCTACTTGCAAAAGCGATGCGTAAAGTCGCGCGACATTCGGTGATTCGCGCGCTCAACTCCGTCATTCCAAGCGGAGCGCAGCAAAGTCGGGGAATACCGTAATTCCCACAACGCGTACTGCAGCGGGATGTCTCGACTTCGCTCGACATGACAGAAGCGCCGTGAGCTGTTCGGAAAAGAAACGCGGGATGATCGCGCGGCACCGTAATGCGTGCTCTCGAAGAAAATCTGGAAGCCAGGAGTCTGAAATCCCTTCGAGTGTCTGATTTTCTTGGCTTCCTGGTTTCCAGATTCATCTTTAAGGAATGCCGCGCAAACTTCGGGTCACCGTCTGGGGTGAGAACGTGCACGAGCGCAAAAATCCGCTCGTCCGCAAGATTTATCCGCGCGGTATGCACATCACCATCGCCGAGGCGCTGCGCGAACGAGATTCTGCTCCGGTCTGGGCGGGCTCTGGTAGGGCGAGACTCCGTCGAGCCTCCGACTTCGATGTCCGCACCGCCACCCTTCAGCAACCGCAGCACGGACTCACCAAACGCGTCCTCGACGAAACTGACGTGCTCATCTGGTGGGGACACGCCGCCCACGGCAAGGTGAGTGACGAGGTCGTGGAGCGCGTGCTTGCCCGAGTGTGGGAAGGCATGGGCTTCATCGCGCTGCACTCCGCGCATTATTCAAAACCTTTCAAGCGCCTCATGGGCACCAGTTGCTCGCTTACCTGGCGCGAAGCCGGCGAGAAAGAACGGCTCTGGGTTTGCAATCCTGCGCATCCCATCGCGCGCGGCATAGATCGTCGCTTCGAAATCCCGAACACCGAAATGTATGGAGAGCCGTTTGCCGTCCCGACGCCCGACGAGATCGTCTTTATCTCGTGGTTCCAAGGCGGCGAAGTCTTCCGCTCCGGCTGTACGTGGAAACGGGGCAACGGTAAAATCTTCTACTTCCGGCCCGGCCACGAAATCTACCCGATTTACTACGACAAAAACGTCCGCCTTGTCTTGCGCAACGCGGCCCGCTGGGCCGCAAGCGACAGCGTGAAATGGATCGACAGCTGTCCGAAAATTCCCGCCGATCAAGCGCCCGAGCGGCTCCAAGTAAAAGGCCCGCGCATGCACAAAGAAGGCGAAGCAGGATTCAGGTAATGACTTTCCTGAAACCCAGTTCATGACCACAGCGAAACGAGGCGGTGGCGAACCACTCCGAGTCGAATGATCCCGGATCCATCAGGCGCGCACCGACGACCAGCGAAACAAGCATGATTACATCACAAGATTCACACACACCCACCCGCGCTGAGGTTCCCGATTCCGACAAGTGGGATCTGAGGCATCTGTTCGCAGATGTGAACAAATGGCAGGAGGACGTGGCCTGGATTACACAAAGCTATCCGCGGCTCACTGAGTGGAAGGGCAAAGTCGGAGAATCCGCCGACATCCTGGCGGAGTTGCTCGAATGGGAGAAGCAGCTCGATCTCAAAATCGAGCGCGTTTATCATTATGCCTCGCTCCAGCTGGCAGAGGACAGCGCGAACAACGATTACCTTTCGCGCATCGGGCAGCTGCAGAATTTGATGACGCAAATCGGCGAAGCGTCCGCGTTCGTCGTTCCGGAAATCCAGGCGATCGAGGACGCGCGCTGGTCGGAATTCATACGCGCACC
Organism: Chthoniobacterales bacterium; assembly: GCA_040005675.1. Classification (GTDB taxonomy): domain Bacteria; phylum Verrucomicrobiota; class Verrucomicrobiia; order Chthoniobacterales; family UBA10450; genus JACCXL01. The sequence goes on along the minus strand of JBDTYN010000190.1, from coordinate 13,478 downwards.
GGTGCTCGAATCGTGGCGCACGAAGTTGCACAAGCTCCGGCGGATGCGCCCGCATGTCTTAAGCGAACGCGAGGAACGGTTGCTCGCGTTGGGCGACGCGGCCCTCGATGGCTACGACGATGCGTTCTCGCAGCTCACCAACGTGGATATGAAGTTCGGCGTGCTGATCGACGCGGGCGGTCGCGAACGGCCGCTCACGCAAAGCTCCTTCGGCTCGTTCCTCGTCAAGCGCGATCACGAACTGCGGAAACGCGCCTTTCACCAGTTCTACGATGAATTCCAGGACCACCAATTCACGCTGGCCGCGGCGCTCTCCTATTCCGTCAAAGCGGACGTGTTTCGCGCCCGCGCACGCAATTATTCGTCCGCGCGCGAGGCTTCGCTCTTCCAAGACGATGTGCCCGGCGCGGTTTATGATGGCCTCATCTCCGCGGTCCGGGCGAACCTCGCCCCGCTTTTCCGCTATTACGAACTGCGTCGGCGTTTCCTCGGCCTGGACGAGCTGCATTCCTACGACACTTACGTGCCGCTCGTCGCAGAAATCGAAACCCAAATCAGCTTCGAGGAGGCAACGGAACGGGTGCTGAATTCGCTCGCGCCCCTCGGGCACGAATACGTCGATATCCTCCGAGAAGGTTTGTGCGGCCGCTGGTGCGATCGTTACGAAACGAAGGGGAAACGGAGTGGTGCGTTCTCTTCCGGCAGCTACGGGTCACCGCCCTTCATCCTCATGAACTACAAGAGCGATGTGTTCGCGGACGTTTACACGCTGGCTCACGAAGCCGGGCATTCGATGCACACCTGGTTCGCGCAAAAATCGCAGCCGTTTCAGGATTACGATTATCCGATTTTTCTAGCCGAAGTCGCATCGACCTTCAACGAAGAGCTGCTCACCCATCATCTCCTCGAGCAAACAGATGATCGAAAGATGCGCGCCTACATTATCAACCGGCAGATCGATGACATTCGTGGCACGCTCTTCCGGCAGACGATGTTTGCCGAGTTCGAGCGGGTGATTCACTCCGTCGAGGAACGCGGCGACGCGCTCACGCTCGATGTCTTCAAATCGGAGTATCACACGCTTCTTCAGACCTACTTCGGCGACGGCGTCGTGCTGGATCCGCAGCTGGATCTCGAATGCCTGCGCATCCCGCATTTTTACAGCGCGTTCTACGTCTACAAGTATGCGACGGGGCTTTCTGCCGCAGTTGCATTGTCCGAGCGTGTGCTCTCAGGACAATCGGGAGCCGTGGACGCTTATCTCGCGTTCCTCAGATCGGGCGGGTCAAAATTTCCGCTGGAGACGCTGCAAACCGCGGGCGTGGATATGACAGCCCCGACGCCGATCGAGAGCACGCTGCGCTTGTTTGAGCGACGGCTGGACGAACTCGAAGCGCTCCTCCTCCGTTAAAACAATCGGCCTCCGGTCGGTCGGGCGCGCTTTTTGCTTAAGTGCAGAGCCGTGGATTTTCGGAGGCAGTTGGACGCGGCCTGCGGTTATGCCGAACTCGGCATGACGCGAGAGTCAATCGCCCAGCTTGACGCGATTCATCCCGCCTTTCAGGCGCGGCCGGAGGTGCTACAAATGCGGCTGCATCATCTCATGCAAAAGAGGCGCTGGGCGCAGGCCTTACGCGTCAGCCAGAAGCTTTGCCGGGTAGCGCCGACGTGCGGTGCCGGTTTTCTGCACGCTGGCTTTTGTCTGCATCGGCTCGGTAAAACTGCCGCTGCGCGGAAGTTGTTGATCAAAGGCCCCAAAGCACTGCTCAGCGAGCCGATCTACTTTTACAATATGGGCTGTTACGAAGCGCTGCTCGGTAATGTCCAGGGCGCGAAGCTGCATCTGCAAATCAGTTTCAAAATGAATGCGAGCTTCCGCGATCTCGCGAAAAGAGATCCGGATCTGAAAGCACTGCACGCGGTTTTGTGACGTCGCAGGGACGAGCCCGTCCCGTCCTCGAAAGAATTGGACGGCACAGAGGCCGTCCCTCCAGAATGCAGAATGGAGCTGCAAAGGGGCGAACTGCGGAGACATCTCGAACCCCTCTTCCTTGAGAATTTTCTAAAGTTCGGCGACTTGGGTGCGGCGGTCTCCGTCTGGCAACATGGCCAGCCGATACTGGATTTGTACGGCGGATTTCGCGACGCAGAGCGGAAAGTCCCATGGACCTCCGACACACTGGTGTTGTTCTGGTCGGCCACCAAGGGACTGGGCGCTGCATGTCTTCTCCACGCTCTGCAGGAAAACGGCATCGCGTTGGAACGGCGCGTGGCGGAACTCTGGCCTGAGTTCGCGCAAGGAGGCAAAAGTGAAATCACCCTCGCGCAGTTGCTTTCACACAGCGCCGGCCTTTGCGCCTTCGACAACCCGACCGAGGTGCTTGATTATCCCGCTGTCATCGCCGCGTTGGAGCAACAGACTCCGTTCTGGAACCCAGGAACGGCCCACGGCTATCATGCGCGCACGTTCGGATTCCTCATTGATGAGCTGGTTCGCCGCCTGGCGGGGATCTCCATTTCCGGATACTGGCGCAAGATCTTCGCAGAGCCGCTCCAACTCGATATCTGGATCGGCTTGCCGGGGACTGAGAACGCGCGTGTCGCTTCCATTTATGCCGCAAAGGCTGGCGGCACGGCGGAGCCGGCGGCGTTTTATCGCGACCTCGCCACGCCCGCCACTTTGCAGCGCAGAACGTTCACGTCTCCGCATGGTCTGCATGCGGTCAACGCTATGAACTCGCCGACCGTTCGCGCCGAGCCGCTTGTTTCCTTCGGCGGAATCGGGAGTGCCTCGTCCCTCGCGAAATTTTACGCCATGCTGGCCAATGGAGGCGAACTGGATGGAAAACGATGGTTTTCGCCGGAGACGCTCGCCCGAATGACAACTACTTTGGCAGACGGCGTCGATCGAGTTTTTGAAATCCCCACGGCCTTTTCCGCTGGTTTCATGAAAGATTCGGCCCAAGCAAATCGCCGCATTTTCGGATTGAGTCGCTCAGCTTTTGGACATCCCGGCGCAGGCGGGAGTCATGCCTTCGCCGATCCGGAGAACAGCATTTCCTTCGCCTACGTCATGAACCAAATGGAGCAAGCGCTTTTCCCTAACGAAAAATCGTTGCGGCTGGCGGACGCGCTTTATCGGTCCGTGTAACGCGAATCCCTGTCATGAAAGCGCACACCGAAACATTCGAAGTCGCAACGCGCGGCAAAGGCACCTACGAAGTAACTGAGAATGTGAGCGCGATTGTGCGCAGAAGCGGCGTCTCAACTGGGACGGCGACTGTCTTCATCAAGCACACGAGCGCGAGCCTTCTCATCTTTGAAAATGCGGATCGCTCGGCGCGAACAGATCTGCACGCATTCTTTGAGCGCCTTGTCCCCGAAGACAGCAACTACTTCACGCACACGGCCGAAGGCGGAGACGATTCGACATCGCATATTCGCATGGTGCTGACCAGGTCGAGCGAAGTAATTCCGGTTGCCAATTCACAGCTGCAACTAGGCACGTGGCAGGGTATTTTCGTTTTTGAGCATCGGCGCGCACCGCACCGCCGCATCGTTTCAGTCGCTGTGCTTGGTGAATAGCGATGAACGTGCGCTTGCGAAGCGTTCTGGGCGCGGCCGTGGCGCTGTTCTGCTCGTCCTCCATAAATGGGAGCGCCGCCAACGAACGGCAGGAAATCGCTCACCTCTACAAACAGGCAGTCGCGGGCGACAAAGCCGCGGTGGAAGATTGCATCGCCAGGCTGGAAGCTGTGATCGGACGCGAATTGCATAATCAGCTTGCGCGTGTTTATCTTGGCAGCGCATGCACGTTGCGGAGCCGCGATCTGCCCTTCGGGTCGGAAAAGCTCAAGACATTGAAGAACGGCCTCGCAATAATGGACGACGCGGTCGGCGCGGCCCCGAATGATGGACATGTCCGGCTCGTCCGGGCGCTAACCACCGATTCCCTTCCGTTCTTTCTCGGTCGCCGGCAAGCGACGCGCGACGATTTTGCCGCCCTCATCACACTGGCCACAAAAAATCCCGGGCACTTTAGCGACGACGATTTGCAGACGATTTATTTCTCGGCCGGAAATCGCGCCAGCGCGGATGGCGACAGCGCCCGGGCCATCAACCTCTGGCGGGAAGCATTGCGACATCCGGCAGACCCCGAAATCACGGTCAAAACAAAACGGGCGCTGGCGAACAAAGAGGCGTTATAGACTCGGACGTTCTTCCGTACCACACGGCAGATCGTCAACGGAACCTCTCCAAACCGTCGCGATTTTACTGCACCATGCCTTTGCAAAACCTCGGGACGACTCGGAGATTCGTCCTACCATGAAAGTTCACGTGGAGTTCTTCTCGCGCCTGAGGGAGGTCGTCGACGCGGCTGATCTCACGATTGACCTTCCCGACAGAGCAACAGTCGCGGCTCTGCTGACCGCGCTCTATCAGCGCTACCCGCCTTTAGCGAAATGGGATGACAATATTTTGATCGGCGCCCACTTGGAATTCGTCGGCCGGGATTACGCGCTTAGACCGGGCGATGAGATTGCGATTATGCCGCCGGTTCAAGGCGGCTAGCGACTACTTTGGAGAAACAGAGGAGAAGACTGCGGCAAAAACGTCGATGCCGTCCCAGAGATTCTGCAGCCGAATATTTTCATCAGCGGCGTGCTGATTGTCGTCATGATTAGCGATCGGCAAACCGATCACCGGCGTGTCGTCAGGCTGTTGAAAAAGGAACATCGGAATGCTTCCGCCGACCGTCGGAAGCCGGACCGGTTCACGACCGGTGGCCGTCATAATCGCTGCAACTTCCCGCGAGAGGGGAAGGTCGAGCGGCGTTCGAGCCGGTGGATAACCGGCGCTCCAAGTGACCTTGATGAGCTTGGGGTGCTCGAGCCGGGCAGCCGCATCCGGCGTCGTGCGCACAATGGTGTAGCCCCGCGTTTGGAGATGACGTTCGACGAGCGGCTTAATCGAATCGGGCGTCTCGTCAGGCACGAGACGGAAATCGATTGAGGCAGACGCCTCGGTTTGAATCGTGTTCGACGCCTGCGCGCCGATGTGGCCCGCTTCCATCCCGCGAACGTTCAACGCCGGAAGCATGAGAAGTTCGTTGAGCGGCTTGCCGTCCCCCTCGTTTGCCGCGATCTGAAACTCGCGTCGCAACGCCTCTTCGATATTCGGAATCTTACTCACAGCCTCTCGCTCCGAGGAGGTGGGTTCGCGCACGTCTTTGTAAAAACCGTCGACCAGAATGCGGCCCGTTTCATCGCGCAGCGAGGCGATCAGGTGCGCAAGCTGGACAATCGGATTTGCGACCCAATTTCCATAATGTCCGTCGTGCAGACCTTTGACGGGACCATAAACAGTCAACTCCAGATCAACCGTGCCGCGCGCGCCGAAAAAAAGTTCCATGCGCCGGCTTTGATGCACTGGTCCGTCACACAAAATCCAGGCATCGGGACGCAGAACCTGCGGATATTTCGTCAGGTAAGCAGCCAGATGCGGCGATCCCACTTCCTCTTCTCCTTCGAAGACGAATCGAAGGTTGACCGGTGGAGCGATCCCTTGCGCGCGCAAAGCGTCCAGCGCGGCGAGCATCGCGATGACGGGCGTTTTGTCATCGCCGCTGGAGCGCGCGTAGATGCGCCATTCAGGATCAATCGACTTTGCCGTCTGCCAATCCCGCTCGGTCCCGCCGCCGTCGCGCACGACCGGCTTCCAGGGATCGCTCTTCCACTTCGAGCGATCAACCGGCTGCCCATCGTAATGCGCATAAAACGCGATCGTGCGTTTCGCATCAGCCGTACAGAGATCCGCCACCACAACCGGCGGAACTCCATCTAGTCTGAGCAATTGCACCGCGAGCCCGCGTTTCTCGCACATTGTGCGGATGACAGCGGCGTTGCGCTCGATGTTCGACAGATCGGCCGCGAGGTTCGGAATCGCGAGCAGCTCCGCAAACTCCGCCAGGATTTCGCGCTCGTGCTTTGCGCGCCATTCCCGCGTTTGCTTCGCGACGATTCCCGGATCGGCGGCGAGCAGGTTCGCCGTCGTGCAGCCGACAACCAGCAGAACTAATATCCGCCTCATCGCAACTCAGCTGTGGCGCCGTTAACTTGCTTCCACGGTTCGGCCCGGCCACCGAGATGCTTGGCGAGGAATTCCTCCACCCGCCCGTAAAAATCGATCTTATTTTCGGGTCGTTCAAAACCGTGACCCTCATCCGGATAAACCACATAGGTCACTTCGCGTTCCGCCTTCCGTAGAGCCGCGACCATGGCGTCGCTGGTGGCGATCGCCACCCGTGCGTCGTTCTTTCCCTGCCCAATCAGAAGGGGCGCGCGAATCTTGTCGACATGATAAATGGGCGAGACTGTCCGGTTGAGCTCCTCATTGTGATCGAAATCACCGCCGCGCCGCCGCCAACGCGGCATGACGATCGACCAATAGCTCGGGAAGGAACGAAAGTTCGCCCCCTGATCGGATGGGCCGACAATATCCACCCCGCATACAAACAGATCAGGGCGCATCTCGAGCGTACAGAGCGTGGCGAAGCCGCCACCGGATGCACCCATCGCGGCGATGCGCTTCGGATCGGCCATTCCCTGGTCGATCGCCCAGTGCGCCGCATCAAACAAGTCCTCCACCATCCCGCGGCCGTATTCGTTATTCCCAGCGTTGAAGTACTTCAGTCCAAAGCCGGTCGAACCGCGGTAGTTCACCTGCAGGACGGCGTAGCCACGGTTGGCGAGGAATTGAACTTCCGGGTCGTAACTATCATTATCGCGATCCCATGGGCCTCCGTGAATGAGCAGGATGAGCGGGAGTTTCTTCGCTTCCAGTCCTGCCGGAGTCGTTAGGTAGCTGACCAGCTCCAGCCCGTCACGCGCCTTGATGATGACCGGCTTCTTCTGCGCGAGGGTGTAACTCTGTAAGGCCGGGTTTTCGTTGTAGAGCAATGTCACCTTCTTCGTCTCGCGATCGAAGACGTAATAGGAGTCCGGCGCATCGCTTCGCTCCGCGGTGATGATCCATTTCCGGTCGGCGCGGTCGCGACCAATCAGATCGATGAAGCCCGGGACCTCACGGCCGACCCTGGCAAAATCCCCTTCTACTTTCGGGTCCAGAAAAACCCAGTGCCGCGTGGTGTAGTTGAAGAGCACGGCTTCGATCGCATCGGTTGTCGGATTCGTTAGGATCTTCGGCGCGAGATAATCGTCGTATTCCGCCACGTCGGATTGCGGATCCTGCGCAACCACCCCGATTTCTCCGCCGTTGCGCAGATCGACCCTAACGAGTCGCCCTTTGTCGGAGTGGAGTGCCGAATGAATGACGAGGCTCTTCCCGCCCGGATCGAACCCGGCGATGAGCGAGCCGATGTAGACTTCACCGGCAAAGAGCGCGCGCTCGAACGGCATCACGACCAGGTCGCGCCATGGTTTGTCGGCCGCGTCGCGCACCCGCACGATTGAGGCGCAGGTCTTGCCATCAAAGGCGGTCGCCGCGCGGATGACGAAGTCGTTGTCCGCTGTCCAGGTAATGACGTCGCCGGGATTCTCCGCCTCCAGCGTGACAGCGCCGGTTTCGAGATCGATCCGATACATGTCGAAAACATGGCGGTCGCGCAGATTGAGGCCGAGGAGGACGAAGCGCGGATGCTTGAGATCAGTCATGACGTTTTGCGCGCGCACACCGCGGAATAGAGTCAGATCGCGCACATTGCCGGTCGTTAGGTCGGCGGAAAAGAGATGCTGGTTTTCGTCGCCTCCGCTGTCCTGCAAATAAAGGACATGCTTCCCATCCCCTCCCCACGCATACCAGCCAATGGGCCGACGGGCTTCGCTCGTGATCGGGTGCGGATTCTTGCCGTCAATTGCGCTCGACCAGACATTGAGCACGCCATTCTTAGCCGGCGCCAGCCACGCGATCTGCGTGCCATCAGGTGATATATGCGGATCGGCACGTTCGGGATTCCCAAACAAGCTGTCCCGCGGAATGGGCGGCGGTAACTCGGCCGCGGCGGTCATCACCCCGAGCAACGCCAGGCACGATGCCAGCTTTCTCATCTACCCCGTCGTCTACTTCTTATCGAGCTCGTCAATCGCGGAAATTTTTGAATGCGGTTGCCACACCAAAATCGCGGGCCTTAACGAATTGAATGACCTCCTGGAGATCGTCCCGTTTTTTCCCAGTGACACGGATTTGCCGATCTTGCAGTTGATTTTGCACCTTAAAGCCTCCGCTCTTGATGGTCTGGATAATTTCCTTCGCCTTATCGCCTTCGAGCCCCTGCTGGATTTTAAGCTCCTGACGCGCGTGGCCAAGCGGCGAAATCGAGGGCTCAACCTGCTCGACGTTCCGCAAATCGACTCCGCGTTTCGAAAGTTTCCCGACGACAATCTCCCGCAGTCCACGAAGGCGCGATGCATCTTCAGCCGTAAGGGTGATCTTCGCCTTTTCCACTACGATCTCCGCCGTGGAGCCCTTGAAATCGAAGCGAGTGGAAAGCTCTTTTCGCGCCTGGTTGATTGCGTTGTCGATTTCCTGCGCGTCGACTTCAGAGACAATATCGAAAGAAGGCATGGCTAACGAATTCGGAGTGGCGGAGAAACCGCGTAATTTAGATTCCGGCAACCGCAGCTTCCCTGATTTGATGTCTTCATCCAAGTGACTTTTTCACGCAACCAAGCCTTCCGAGCCCTGGGGATTACTACCGTCGCGGCGGTGCTTTCCGCGCTGCCCGGGTGCCACCATTCGCTGTCTGAGGCGGAGAAGGCGGACCGTGCCACTCTGCGTCAGGCGCTGCGCGAACATGCTTACGAACGGGCGACAACGCTCGCCGAACGCATTGTTCAACTACATCCTGATGAAAATGGCGCCTGGGATCGCCTTCTTCAAGCGCACGCCGGGAGCCACGACGCGGCCGGGGCAAAAGCGACGCTTGAGCGATGGCGGCGTGCGGTGCGCCAGCCATCCGCCAAGCTGGACGAATACACCGGCGATTTCGCGTCGGCTGGAGGCGATGCGGCGCAAGCTCTGCAGAGCTGGACTGAGGCTCTGAACGCAAACGGAAAGAAACTCCGCGTTCTCGAGAAAGTGGCGCGCCTGCAGCACACGCAGCGCAACTGGCATGCGGAAAATAAGGCTTGGAGCGCAGTCCTCGAGATCGAACAAAACGCCCCCGCGCGCATTCAGCGGGCATTGTGCGGCCGGCATTTGCATCGCTGGGAAGAAGCGGTCGAGGATTTGCATCGCGCACAGCTTCTGGCTCCGCAAGACCCTGATGTCATCCGCGCAACCAAACTGTTCGACCGCCTGGCGAAATTCCTTGATGGAGTCCGTGATCTCGACGCCCGGTTGGCGGTGGCCCCAAACGATGCCGCTACGATCACTGACCGCGCATTGCTTTTTCTTCGCGCGGGTGATGTCGAGATGGCGCTCGAAGACAGCGAAATTGCGGGGAAGCTCGCGCCGTGGGCGGTCCGGCCGAAGTTATTTAGAGCCATGGCCCTAGCCACTCTTGGGCATCCCGAAGAGGGCGAACGCCTCGGGGTCCGCCGTTCGCTTCGTGTTGAAACGCTACCGCCCGAATTCCTCCAAACCGTGAGCAGGCTTGATGCGGAAATCTCGGTTGAGCAAGACAACGCCGAACTTTACGTCGAGCGCGCGTGGCAATTGAACGATATCGAACAACCGCGACTAGCGCTGGCTGAAGCGGAGAATGCAGCGCGGCTCGACGCGCAGTCCGCGGGCGCGTACGCCGAAAGCAGTTACGCGCTCATGAAACTCGGCCGCGCGGTCGAGGCATACGAGCGCATCAAGCGCGCGACAGAAATCGATCCCAATTTCACAACCGCATGGCAATACCAGGGGCAACTCGAGATGCACGGCGGGAATTTCCTTCAGGCCGTCGATTCATACAGTCGCGCTCTGGCGCTCAACCAAACGGCCGTCGTGCTCCTAAAGCGCGAGCAGTGTTACCAGCGCCTGGGCTTATTGGTCAAAGCCGAGGAGGATCATCGCATGCTGCAGGATTTGACGGCACGCGCCTTGCGATAGGCGGAGCGCAAAATCGAACGTGCGACTGAATTCACCGCACAATGATCAGTAGGCTTCCTCGATTTTGATGTAGCCCTGTGTCGAGCGAATCGTGAGCTGCGTTTGCGGATTAACACCCACTTCGCTGTTCAAGCTTTTGCTGCCGCCACCTCGCTCCTGTTCCTTCGGGTGGAAAGCATCGGAAATCTGCCCGCTCTGCACTTCGGCGATGATCTTGAATGTCGCGTCACCGGGCAAGACGGCACGCACTCCGCCAGTAACCGTGTGCAGATCGATCGCTATCCGGCGTTTTTCCCACCAATCGTAAAACAGGTCGAGTCCGCCGTTCACGACAGAAAATTGCAAGTTGGCAAAACAGTTGTGGGAAACCAACCGACCGTTGATCAGGCTACCTTTGACGCCCGGACCACGTATTCCTTCCACCACCAGCTCGCCATCGGCCAGCTCCAGCCTTGAGATGTTGCAGGTTTGCGGGACGATAATGCTGTAGTCAACCGTGCCCGATCGGTCGAAGGTGGGTCGCCGCTTCGCTTTCGGCGGGAAAACCGTGTCAATCGCCAGAGCACGCGGATTGGCCGAAACGTTCACAGCGATTTTCTGCACCCGTTCCGCGGAATAGGCCTTTTTTGTCGCATGCACTTTCACTTCGTCGGTGTCGGCGCCGTAGATCCGGATTGAGCCGTCAGTGTTCTTCACGCTGATCGTCGCATCAGGCTGCACCGGATAGTACTCCTCAGTCGTTTCCTCGACGAGCCGATTGTCGGCCGAGCCGCAGCCAGGAAGTGCAATCAGACAAAGCCCGAGCGCGAGATGCGCCGCAGTGATCGCTAACTGTGCCGCGCCGCTTTTACACATGCAGCAACGGGACAATGGGATCATTCTTCGTGGTCGGTCTGCAGGCGGTTTTGAGAGTCAGTCCTCTGCGCACACTGCGAAAGCGGGTTTAGGCGGACGTGGATGGTTGAAGGCAAACGGTTTCAGGATTCCTTTGGGTAAGCTTGGATTTGTAGCGGGGGTATACAGCACTGGCAATGCTTCTCATTTGTCGCTTCTGCTCATGGGTTGGGAGCGAAGCCGCCCAATCGCGTTCTGAGTCGAAACACCGGCAGATACCGGTACTAGGTTCATCAAGCGAATAGCCCCGGGGAAACACGCCGGGCCCACTTTCATTCATAACGAAGTGCAATCATCGGATCGACTTTCATCGCCCGACGCGCGGGCAGATAGCTGGCGAGCAACGCCGCTCCGCCCAACAAGAGAACGACGGCGCCGTAGGTAGTGAGATCGTTCGCACCGACACCGTAAAGCAACGAGCCGAGCAAGCGCGTCGCAGCGAGCGCGGCCACAATTCCGATGGTGATGCCGACAAGAACAAGGCCGAGGCTCTGACGGAGCACCATCCGGAGCATGTCGATTCGCTGCGCGCCGAGCGCCATGCGAATGCCGATTTCTTTCGTGCGTTGCGCAACGCTGTAGGCGATGACTCCGTAAATTCCGACGGCGGCGAGAACCATTGCGACGCCCGCAAACGCGCACAGCAGCATCATGTTGAAACGCGGCTGCGCGAGCTGGTTCGCGAGCAGGTCTGTCATCGGCTCGGCGCCCGGAACGAACACATCCTTGTCTATTTCTTTGATTGCTCGCCGAATCGAAGCATCGAGTCCGACGAGATTTTCTGAACTGACACGCAGGACGAGGTCCATGCTCCGTTCCGGTTCCTGCGCGAACGGTACATACATTTCCGGCGCTTCGATTTCGCCCAGCTCGTCATGCTTTGTGTTCGCGATAAGGCCGACGACTTCAAGCGCGAGTGGATTCGGATCGTCGCGGTCGATGATCACCCGTTGTCCGATCGGATGAACGTTTGGCAGAAACCGACGGGCGAACGCCTCGTTGACCATAATGACAGGTGCCGAGTCCTTCGTGTCGCGCTGATCGATCGCCCGGCCAGCACGAACCGGGATCTTCATTGTCGCGAAGTAACCTGGCGCGACGGTGAGATGTGAGGCGCCAGGGTGATTGCCGGGCGCCAGCGCTGGGTGGCCCGCGATCGTGAAGGTAGAGCCGCGACTGTTTCCGCTGAAGGGGAGCGGAGCAACGCCGCCAATGGATTCGACGCCGGGGAGGCCTGCGAGTTTTTGCAGAAGTTGCTGATACATCTGCCGCTGCTTGTCGGGCTCGGAGTAGCGCAGTTTTGGGAGCGCCATGTCGAGCGTGACGAGACGCGCCGGTTCAAAGCCCGGATTCGTGGCGCGCAGATTGAAAAAACTCTTGATCAGCAATCCCGCGCCGGCGAGCAGCAAGAGGGAGAGCGAAACCTGCGACACGACAAGGACGGCCCGGGCGCGGTTCGTGTGCAACCCGCCGGTGGAACCCTTCGATCCCTGCTGGAGCGATTCATTCACATCCGACCGGGAAAGCTGCAACGCCGGAAGAACTCCGAAGGCGATCGTGCTGATGACCGCGGCGGCGAAAGTAAACGCGCAGACCTTTGCGTTGATCGCGATCTCGCCGATACGCGGCAATCCGCGCGGCCCAAGGGCGCCGAGCACATCGACTCCCCACCAGGCCAGAAGGAGGCCGCCGCCGCCGCCGATCAAGGCGAGGAGAAAACTTTCCGCGAGCAGTTGTCGCACAATGCGGCTGCGACTCGCGCCGAGGGCGGTACGGATCGCGATCTCGCGACTGCGAGCAGCGGCGCGCGCGAGCAGGAGATTCGCCACGTTCGCACACGCGATCAGCAACACGAGCGCGACGGCGCCAAGCAGCACCAGCAGCGCCGGACGCACACGTCCGACGATGTCGTCGTGGAGTTGCGCGAGCCAAACGGAGCGATTTGTATTGGTGTCGGGATACTGCTTTTCCATGCGCGCCGCTATCCCAACCAATTCCGCCTCGGTCTGTTTCAACGTGATCCCCGGTTTCATTCGCCCGACCAGGGAAAGGAAATGCGATCCGCGCCGCGCCAATTCAGTTGGGATCAACTGCTCGAGTGGCATCAGGTATTCGATCTTTTCATCCTGAACCGGAAACTTCCATCCCGGCGGCATGACACCAAGAACGGTGGTGCTTTTTCCGGCGAGATTGATTTGCTGGCCGACGATTTTCGGATCGGCACCAAAGGCGCGCCTCCACAATCCATCACTCAGCACGATGACGGGCGGCCCACCGGTTTTATCTTCCTCGCGCGTATAGCCGCGCCCGATCACCGGTCCGACACCGAGCACATCAAAAATATCGTGGGTGGCCGCGAGACCCTCCATCCGCGCTTCGTCGCTCGCGTTTAAAACCCCGCTGGCACGCGTGTATGCAGCCATCGCCGTGAAGCTCTGGTTCCGGTCGCGGTAATCGGCGTAATCCGGAAACGAATCGACATCCTTGTCGAGCGCCTGCTGCCGAACCGCGCCCCAGATCATCGC
>JBDTYN010000189.1:0-8902 GCA_040005675.1 Chthoniobacterales bacterium | reverse complement strand
GCAGGTGAAAAAGAAAGCGAAAAAGTGATTCAAGGCTGACTCTATCGCCTCACTAGCGATTCGCGGACGCGCTTCTGCCGGGCGGCTGGGATTCTCCGCCACCGAACTCGTACGAAATGCTCAAAAAAGCCGCCACATGGGGCGAGTCATGGGTACAGCCAAGTAACGGCGCCAGGTCCACTACGGTGTGCCGGTTTGGTTTCCACGTGACGCTTGGTCCAATAATGAACTCATTTCCCGATGCACTAGCGTGGTTTTCGCGGTGCGTGTAACGCATCGATGCTCCCAGCTGCACCTTGTCCGGAATTACGACGTAATACACATCTTGCGTGAAGCCGGCGTCACGCTCGCGTGGCCCGCCCAGATCCTGACGAAAAAACAGGTTCGATGCCCATTGCACGCGCGGAATGAATTCCTGCCCGAGCAACAGCCGCAGTTCGTATGAGTCAGGCTCATCCCGCCTGGCGCGATCCTTTCCGGAAACAAATCGATCGCGGGCGATTCGCTTACCGATGCCGAAATTGTATTCCGCGGAGATGGCAGGATTGAGCGGGATTTTCTCCCACGCACCGAACGCATACCGCGCCGCGACGCCTATGTTCGTCTCTTCTGCGTGACGGCCCGAGATGCCCAGATCGTTTTCAATCCCCAGCTCGAAACGGTGCGGCAGTCCCAGTTCGATTTCCTGCGTCAGATCGTGGTTCGATTTCCCGTGTCGCGGAAAATCGCTCTCCGAAACAATTCCCGCGTAGAACTCGTAGGGCGAAAGAACGTAGAGCCTGGTCGTTGCGGAGGCGCGACTACGCTCCGCCCACTGCGGCTGGCCGTATCCACCCAACTCTTCGAATTCGTCGGCGGTAGCGCTGACGTGGACGCTCGATTCAGTATCTTGTGCGCGGGCGATGCTGCAAATCGAGAGAACGGCAAGCCCAGCGAGCAAAGGTAAGGTGAAATTCCTGCCGTCCGCGCGAGAGTTATATTTCGCCATCGCCTTTCTTGTCATGTTGAACGAAGCCAGCTGGAGCTAGCGGCCGCAAGCTCCAATTCCGCGTCAGGATTATCGTCAGAGAAGGTGTAACCGATACGCCCGCTTGCGAGCACATTTCGTATATCAACCCACTTCCGTTGCAGTTGACGCTCGCTCTGTGTGCCCGAAACTGATTTTGTTCTCATCGGGTTTATCCGGATGAAAGCACTTCTAGTTTTACTCGCAGCCGCCGGGGTGGCCACGGCACAATGGCTGGCGCCGAAAGCTCCGGTCATCCCCGCAGCAGACGGCTACGTCGAGATTCCAGGTGCCGCCTTTGCGCCGACGAAGGAGAGCACTTACCGGGCGGTCTTCGATGCGACGCGTTCAGCGGATAAACCGACGCAATTACTACCCGCCTTAAATATGGCGGGGTCCGAGCTAAACGCGCTCTCGGCCGCCAACGTTCAACTGCAGAACGCGAAGTTCGCGGTCGTCTTTCATGGTCCGGCCGTCGATGGCATTTTGGATGACGCGCATTATAAGTCGAAGTTCGGACAACAAATCCGAACCTGAAAGCGATCGCGGAAATGAAGAAACACGGCGTCGAATTTTTCGTGTGCGGGCAATACCTGGCCGGCGACAGGATCGATCCCAAAACGCTAACACCAGATGTGGCGCTCGCGGCTCATGCGTTGCTGATGCAATTTCAGAACAGGGGCTACGCTTTGCTCAGTTTCTGAGCTTCGTCTTAGTAGACCGCGCCGTGGGCTCGCTTAGGCCCTTGTGGAGCCTGGCAAGCGTTCGAGGGGATTCTGGTGTAACCCTCGCGTCGCTCACATAGGCGTCGACGCCACTCGCGATGGCCACGGTGGGTAAAGGCCTGACCACACTACATAGCGACCGACGGCTCGCGTTGCGATGACGCCTCAGGTTATGAACACACTTCCCGTGGAGCGATACGCCGTCCCGCCCGCCGAAGCTGGTCTTTGTCTCGCTCGGAGATTCGGCGAAAATAGTCCCATGTCACGAACGAATCGAAACGGAAATCTCGAGGAAGATATTTGCATTCATATTTTTACGGTCTCCTCAGCCATGGTTGGTGTGTGTCTGACCGTCATCGGGCTGATCCGCGTTGTCATCACCCTGGGAAAGATCGATACGCTGGCCGACGATCTTCTGGCGTTAGATGCCTTTTTGTTCCTGATCGCCTGTCTCCTGTCTTATTCGGCGCTGCGAACGCGCAGCTCTCGCCGGATGCACCGAGTCGAGCAGATAGCGGATAGCATCTTCGTTCTCGCCATGATCTTGATGACCGGAGTCTGCGGAGTGATCACGTACGCAATGTCGGTTGCTGGGAAATAACGGCATCTTTCTTAGCCAGGCCTGCAACTGCCGCGAGGGGGGAGAGTTGCGAAGTGACGATCGATTCAAGCGCTTCGGCCTCGCTTTCATCGCCGCAAGCCTTGGGCAAGCCAGAGAGGGGCCGGCAAGGGACAGGAGTAGGCACGTATCGGGCGTCCGCAGGCGGGGCACGCTGCGCAACTGAGGCGGCGGCGTTTACAGGAGTGCGGCCGATGGTAGGTTGTCAGACACTCGTCTGCGTCAAGTCGCAGCGGGGCGCATCTCTATGGAGCAGAATCCGCCATTTCCATCGCCGGAAGAATTAAAATCGAAGCTATCGGAGTTCATGAAGACGAACTTCGGTGACAAGGTCTCGTTCGCGACCTTTACCCAGCCGGAGACAGCCGAAGCCGGAGGTGAGGAGAAGACGCCGAAGCCGAAAGACGAGCAGTTCGCCTTCGACTTCCTGCCGCGCGACATCAAGGCGCATCTCGACCGGTTCGTGATCCAGCAGGACGAAGCGAAGAAGGTGCTCTCGATCGCGGTCTGCGACCATTATAATCATGTCAATTACCAGCGCCGGCTGGAAAAGGACGACGCAGCCCGTGCGGAGGAAATGGAATACGCGAAACAAAACGTGATCCTAGTCGGGCCAACGGGCGTCGGAAAAACTTACCTGATTAAGCACATCGCGGAGTTGATCAAGGTGCCCTTCGTGAAGGCGGACGCGACAAAATTTAGCGAGACTGGATACGTCGGGGGTGATGTGGAAGATCTGGTGCGCGAGCTGGTGCAGAAAGCCGATGGCGACGTGGAGCTGGCGCAATTCGGCATCATCTACATCGATGAAGTGGACAAGATCGCCGCTGCCGGAAACATGGTGGGGCGCGATGTGAGCGGGCGCGGCGTGCAGACGACGCTGCTCAAGTTAATGGAAGAGACGGAGGTCCCGCTCCGAAGCGCGAACGATTTGCAATCACAGCTGCAGGCGGCGTTCGATTTCCAGAAACGCGGCGGAAAAGCAAAGCGGGAAACGATCAGCACCCGCCACATTTTATTCGTCGTGAGCGGCGCGTTCGAGCGCTTGAAGCAGCAGGTAGCGCGGCGCATCACGCAGGGACAGATTGGTTTCAGCGCGGATCCCGTGCGGGTGATGGACAACGAACTGTTTCAGCACGTTTCCACGCAGGATTTCATCGAGTACGGATTCGAGCCGGAATTCATTGGTCGTTTGCCGGTCCGTGTGGTGTGTGAGGAACTGGATGCGGACGATCTCTACAAGATCATGAAGTTTTCGGAGGGGAGCATACTCCGGCAATACGAGCGCGCTTTCCGCGCCTATGGCATTGCGATCAGTTTCGAGGATGAAGCTTTGCGCTTGATCGCGGCGGCGGCCGCAAAGGAAAAAACGGGTGCGCGCGGTTTGCTGACGGTTTGGGAAAAATTGTTTCGCGATTACAAATATCACCTTGCTGGATCGGGCATCAGTCAACTGCGCGTCACCGGCGATCTGGTGCGCGAACCAAAGACCGTACTCGACCGCTTGATGGCGGAAGGACACAAGCAGGAAGAAGTCGCGCTCGAAGAGGCCGTGCAGGCCTTCGCCGATCGGTTCAACAAAGAGCATGGGTTGGAAATCAGCTTCGACGAATCTGCCGTGCAACGGCTGGTCGAGCGTGCCCACGCCGAACACATGACGATGCCTGAACTGTGCGCGCATTTGTTCAAGGACTTTCAGTTTGGTCTTAGCCTTGTCCAAAAGAACACCGGGCAGCGCGGGTTTCCGCTCTCGCGCGAAACGGTGGACGCGCCGGATGAGTTCCTTAGTAACCTTGTTGTGCGGTCGCACTATCCGCTTGCGCCCACGCAAAAAGATTGAGAGCAATCGCGGTGATGAAACGGTCTCTGCTCCCCGCGCTGGTAATCGGCGTGCTCGTGAGCGGCCTCATTCTCGCGCTCCATCGGAGCGGCGTGGCGTTGCGCGGGGAGCTGGCGCTAACCGATCTGGTGTCGCCCTCCGGCGCAGCCACGCACATCGTCGGTGAAAAGTGGCAGTACGTCTTCGTCACTCTCCTTTCGTTGGGGATCGGCTGGCTGAGCTGCGAAACGAGATACCAAAAACGCATCGGCCTCGTGCTGGCTGCGCTCATCGTGGAGCTGCTCACAATTTCGTGGATTTGCTCCCTCTATCACACTTTTTTTCAGCCGCTTCCGTCGATGCTGGCGGTGGTCGGCTCCTTTATCGCGGCAATTACATTCCGGGCCATCGCGCGTCGGGTTCGAGCCCGCAGCGCGACGCACCTGTTCTCGGACCGGTTGTCGCGGGCGCGAATCGCCGAGCTGGATCGGAGCGCGCTTCCGGCTGAAGGCGTCGCGAAAGCGTATGAAGCGACCGCTGTCGTCTGCGATATCGCCAATAAACACGATCTCGCCGAGGAGACAGATCCGGCGACATTCGCGGCGATTACGGCCGAGTTTCTGGCCCACGCCAGCGCCCGGTTTCTCGAAGCGGGCGCCTATCTTGAATCAGTCGATGGCGAAGGCGTAGTCGCGATTTTCGGACTGCCAGCAGGCGACGACCGTCAGGCGGAGACCGCGACGCGGGAGGCGCTCCGCGTCGTGCGGTCGTTTGCGAGCGCGCGGGCCGATGGCAAACGCGAGCTTTTCGGCAAGTTCGATGTGCACCTCGGTGTCAGCTCGGGGAGACTAATTCTGGCGCGAACGAAAGACGATCGGCGCGCCACGATGCTCGTTACGGGGGAGCCAGTTGAACTCGCGCGCCGTTTCTGCATCGCGAACCGCTTCTACGGCTCGCGCATTTTGATTGGTCCTCGCACCTTCGAGCTCGCGAGCAAGGCTATCGTGGCGCGCCCGATCGATTTCCTCAGCGGCGTCGATGTGCGCGAGCGGCACGAGATCTATGAACCGCTCTCACCCGTGGTCGACGCGAGTCCGGAGGAGATCCAGCGGCGCGATTCGTTCTGGAACGGCGTAGTGCTTTATCGGGAAAGGCGGTGGGGCGAGGCCTATACCCATTTCCAAAAAGCGCGCGGAGAAAACGGAGATGAAGATTTGCCGCTCCAGCTTTATCTCCGGCGCCTCGAGCCGCGCGTGCTCCAGTTGACGGAAGAACCGGACTGCCGTTGACGCGCAGCTCGCCTTGAGGAAGACGGAATACCCGGTCGCGATCCGGAATTTGATTACACAACTTCGGCAGATGCCCGGAATCGGCCCCCGCTCGGCCGCACGAATCGCGCTCTGGATGGTGCAGGCGCGCGGTGAGCAGCCCGAAGAAATCTCGCGAGCGATCGCTTCCACTCGGCAGGCGGTGCACCCGTGTGTGCGCTGTGGATTTTTCGCGACCGCGGAGCTTTGCGAAATCTGCGCCGACCCGTCGCGCAATGCGGCCCTGCTCTGTGTGGTCGAGCAACCGACGGATATCCTGCCGCTCGAGCGCACAAGTGCTTTTCACGGCTACTATCATTCGTTAGGCGGAAGGATTGCGCCGCTTGATCATGTCGGCCCTGAGGATTTGCGAATCAAGGAGTTGCTTGCGCGGGTCGAGCAGGAAAAATTTGGCGAGGTCATTCTCGCGCTCGCGGCCGACGTGGAAGGCGAGGCAACGACGAATTACCTGGTTGAACTGCTTAAGCCGACTGGCGTCGCGATAACCCGAATCGCCCACGGTCTGCCCGCTGGCGGCGGACTGGAATCGGCGGACGAATTGACGCTCTATCAGGCGCTTTCGGGGCGACGCCGGCTCGATTAGCGTTGCCGCCCGCAGCAGTGTCATCATGAGCCGCACAGACCGCGAAGGACTTCACTCTCGCAGTAATTGGCTCTCGTCTGAGGTCACGACAGCAACGAAGGCGAAGGGCGATTGCTGCGCCAGCACAACGCGAACGCGCAACCTGAATGGGTGAGGTCCTTCGTCGTCTGCGCGACTCAGGATGACAGAGCTTTGAGCGCAGTCCTGCGGCGCGAGGTTGCGTTCCCACCTGCGTGAAGATACTTTTTACTGCCATGTCCTGCGCGAAGATCGACCCGGCGCTGCACCAGGCGCAGAAGCCGCCTTGGATCAAGGTGCGGTTACCGTCGAATCCGGTTTTCTTTTCCACCAAGGCGCTGATTTCCGATCTGCGGCTGCACACGGTCTGCGAGAGCGCGCAGTGCCCGAATCGATGGGAATGCTGGAGCCAGGGAACCGCAACGATGATGATTGCCGGCGAACGCTGCACGCGGGCGTGCGGGTTTTGCGCGGTCAGCACCGCAAAACCGTTTCCGCTGGAGGAAGACGAACCGCAGCGCGTGGCCGAAGCGGTCCGACGCCTCAACCTGAAACATGTGGTGATTACGGCGGTGGCGCGGGACGATCTGAAGGACGGCGGGGCGAGCCATTTCGCGCGCACCATTAACGCTATTCGCGAGATGGATCCGTCGGTCGTGATCGAAGTGCTTGTGCCTGATTTCCACGCGCAGGATTGGTGCATCCGCACCGTCCTCGATGCCGGCCCCGACATTTTTAATCACAACATGGAAACGGTGGAACGGCTGACGCCGTTCGTCCGTTCCCGGGCGAAGTACCGCACCTCGCTTGAGGTTTTGAAACGAGCCCGGGAACTTTCGCCAGACGTTGTGACCAAGAGTGGGGTGATGCTGGGCCTTGGTGAAAGGGAACCGGAGCTTCTCCAAACCATGGACGATCTCCGCGAGATCGGCTGCCAGGTGCTGACGCTCGGACAGTATCTGCGGCCGACCCCAACCCATTTGCCTGTGGTGGAGTTCGTACATCCGGAACGCTTCGAATCGTACGGGCAACTGGCGCGCGCGAAAGGCTTCGAGCATGTCGCTTCCGGTCCGCTGGTCCGCAGCTCGTATCACGCGGCGGATTTTCATCCGGTCGTCCGCTGACGATGCAGTCCGCGCCGGCGCGCCGTGTGATAGATCGCAGCACGGTAGCGGCGATCATTCCCGCGTATCAGGAAGAGAAACACATCGGCGACGTCGCTCGGCGCACCCTGCTCCAATTAGACGCGGTCCTGGTGATCGACGATGGCTCGACCGACGCCACGGCGGAAAACGCGCGCGCCGCCGGGGCGGAGGTCATCGTTCACTCAGAGAACCGTGGAAAAGGGGAAACGATCAAGACCGGCTTAAGGCACTGGCTGAAGCGCGACTTCGTTTACGTTCTTATCCTCGATGGCGATGGGCAGCATCTGCCCGAAGAAATTGAACGGTTTTTGGCGGCAGCCAGGGCCACCGGGAATCAACTTCTCGTCGGCACACGCATGAATGACGTTCGCCAAATGCCGCTCGTCCGGCAAATCGTAAACCGTTACATGAGCAGGAAAATCAGCCGCGTTTGCCGCCAACAGATCCCCGACACCCAGTGCGGTTATAGGATGCTCCATCGCGATCTGATTCCGGAGGTGCTAGGTGGCGCGAATCGTTTCGAATACGAAACGGAGATGCTGATCCTGGCGAGCCGCAACGGTTCGCGCGTCGCCTCAGTTCCAATCAGCACGGTTTACTCGGATGAAGTGAGCAGCATTCATCCGGTCCGCGATACATTACGTTTCTTTAGATTGATGCGGCGCTATCGCAAACTGGGACGGTCCCCGGCACCGGCCTAGTCACATCAATCCACGGCGCCGCAAATCGCCGACGTTACCGCCGCTGGAGCGCTCGATCAGGTCGATCGTGAATTTGAGCAGACAGACTTCCCAGGCGTCGTCGACCCCTTGGATCACGGCGCTGAGCGGCTCCTGCGACTCCTGGACGCGCGATTTCGTGCGCGCCACAACTGCCTCCATGGAATCGCGCACGGTCTCCTCGACCACGTCCGTTTTGCGGAAGCGAAAACCGTAACGAAGCACGGCCATGTTCTTCATGGTTTCGCCAAGCTCTTCGACGTAGCGCTGCGCTTTGTCTCCGAAGCCTTCGAGGAGCATGCGCAGATAATGCTCCGGGGCGAGAATTTGCGGACGCTCGGCGTGGATTCGTCCATCACGCACCCGGATTTGATTCACCTGATCCATCAACTCCGAAATCAGGTAGAAACGGAAGCTCGTGCTGCCGAAGGTCGCGATCTGACGTTCGGGAGCGACGATCACGCGAGTGTTTTCGACGGCGTATTGAAAATTATCTTCGCTCCACATTGCGGGGACGATAGCCGTGTCGTGCGGTCAGGTAAACCAGGGCGGCGATTTTTGCGTCAGGCGGCAGAACCCAGGATCGGAGCGACCTCCGCTACCCGCAGACGGTCGGAGCGCCAGCGCACAATCGCGTCGGCGGTAAAGATGCCGAGCGCGATCCAGATCAGTCCAAAGGTGATGAGATGAGCGCGGGTAAAAGGCTCGTGGTAAAGAAAAACCCCGAGAAAGAAAGAACCCATTGGTGCCAGATATTGGAGGAAGCCGACGGTTGTCAGACGAAGATGGCGCGCGGCATGTCCGAACCAGACGAGTGGGAGGCCAGTAACAACGCCCGACGTCAGGAGGATGAGCGAGAGGTCGACGTGTGATGCGCCGAAGACGAGGCGGCCGCCGAATTGGAGTGTCGCAAGATAAAAGACCGCGAACGGAAGGAGCA
>JBDTYN010000188.1:0-13269 GCA_040005675.1 Chthoniobacterales bacterium | reverse complement strand
ACAATTGATCCAGGGGCGGGTCCTCGCTTTCCTCGGCGAATTTCACACTGGCGAGCGCGCTCTCCTTGGCCTGCTTATCCATTTCGTCGAACCGCTCGTTTGTTAAAGAACCTTCGCGGGTGAGCTGCGCGCGCAGCCGGGTAATCGGATCGTCCATTCTATACTTCTCCAGCTGCTCCTTGGTGCGATAACTCGCCGGATCGGACATCGAGTGGCCTCGATAACGATACGTCCGGATTTCAACGAAGGCCGGATGCGGATCTTTCCGCATCGCTTCGATGGCCTCGTCCAATTTGTCTCGCACTTCCCGGAAATTCATACCGTCCACGACAGTGCCAGGAATGTCGTAACCTTCCGCACGATCGACGATCTGCTTGAGCGATGTCGAACGCTCCACGCTCGTTCCCATTGCGAAAAGGTTGTTCTCGCAAATGAAGACAACCGGGAGCTTGTACAACGCGGCCAGATTCAGCGCTTCGTGAAAGGAACCCTGGTTAATCGCGCCGTCACCGAAGAAGCAAAGCGTGACGCGGTCCTCATTGCGGTACTTCGACGCGAAAGCCATCCCGACTGCGAGTGGCACGTGCGCGCCGACGATGGCGTGGCCGCCATACATGTGATGCTCGCGGTCGAAATAGTGCATGGAACCGCCCAGTCCGCGCGAACAGCCGGTCACTTTGCCGAAGAGTTCAGCCATGCATGCGTCCGGGGTGGTCCCGCGCGCGAGCGCATGCGCATGATCGCGATAAGCGGTGATCAGATAATCATCCGGGCGCGTGGCCGCAACCGCGCCCACCACCACGGCTTCCTGGCCAATGTAAAGGTGGCAAAAGCCGCCGATTTTCTGCGCTTGATACTGCTGACTGGCGCGTTCTTCGAAACGCCGAATCAGCAACATCAGCGAGAGCATTTCGACTTCGTCGCGCTGCTCCGGCCGCTGCATGGCCGGTTACGCGGGCCGAGGCAACGCGTCTCCCGCCGTGGCCCGTTCCGATTTTCGGCCGAACCTCATGCAAACGACGAAAAGCGCGGTGAAAAGTAGGTCGCTCACGAGTGAGTTGCGAAAAAACATCCAGGTCGGCGTAGCGCCATAGGCCGGCAAGCCGACCGTAAGCGACTGAATCAGTCCGGCAAAACTTTTGCTGTAGCCCGGATCGCTGAGCCACGAGAACCCATTTGTAATGAGGTAGAACACGCAGGAACCAAGCAGCGAAGCGGGCAGAAGTGTCTTCAACGAAATTCGATTCTGCAGGAGGAGCCCAATGCAACCCACAAATGCCAGAGCTACGTAGCGACAGAGGATAATCGGATCGAGCAGCGGCGCGTGGTAGTGGTAGTTGAGGACCGCGTCCGAGACGAAGAGCGCAATCATGGGAACAGAGAATTTGTATTTCCCCGGGAAATAAGCTGCGCCGCAAAGTGCAATCGCGGCGAGCGGCGCGAAATTCGACAGCCAGGTCGCGCCGGAGTCGATCATGAGACCGGTCGAAATCCGATATACGACCGCGGAAAGAATGAGGAGGAAGGCGGGGATCATCGGCATGAATTTTCAACCGTCCTCAGCGATATGCAACGCGATTTGTCCTCTGGCGCGCACGCCAACAGCGGCATCGCACTATATCCAGCCAGGCCAGGGACGCGTTAGGCGACAGCGGACGGCGTTTCGCCAGTTCGCGCGAGCGCTTTGTTGAGACGCGCTTTCCGACGGTTGGCAGCGTTCCTGTGAATTGTGCCCCGCTTCGCGGCCTTATCCACCGCAGATATCAGCGCGCGCACATCTTTCACATCCGGTCGTTCGCCGACGGCGCGTTTCTGCAGGCCGCGCAGACGCGTAAGCACCCTGCGGTTTCGGAGGGAACGGGCGGTCGTCTGACGAGCGCGCTTGGCAGCGGATTTGGTGTTGGCCATGTTGAAAACTAAGGGGCGAAGACGGTCGCGGAACGCAGTAGCAAAGTCAACACGAACGAACGTTGAACTGCCGCGCTACGAACGTTGCCAACGCTGCCGCTATCGGAAGAACGGCCGCAAGATAGATCAGACGAGCGCGGCTCACCTGAGCTGCGCGTACGAGCCGCTTCCTTCTCCCGGCGGCTTGGCGCTCGATGTTGTGGAGTCAACAGTGATGGTCGCACGCTGGCCGCGTGGCAGTTTCGGCACTTTCGGCAACTTGTCCGGCACAATCTCCACGACCGCACCGATCGGCAGCTGACTATAGAGCGCGGCGACGTCGTTCGACTTCATGCGGATACAACCGTAGCTCGCCGGCTGACCAATCCGTTTCTCTTCCGGCGTCCCGTGAATGTAAATACAGCGGCTAAAAGCGTGGGCGTTAGCCGCTTCCAAGCCTCGCAGCCAAATGATTCGGGTGATGATCGGATCGCGACCGGGAGCATTCGGCGGGAGAATTTCTCCCGTGAAACGACGGTGACGGAAAACCGCACCGAGCGGAGCGTGGTCGCCGATCTTTTGGGCGACCTGCAACGTGCCGAGAGGCGTCGTCATGCGCCCCCAATTGTCCCCAATCCCGTACTTCGAGGTGGAAACCGGAAAGGTCGCGACCTGTATCCCATTTTCTACCAGCATCAGTTTTTGTTCGCGCACGCTAATCACCACCTTGCTCGGCGGGGGACCTGGCAGGACCGGCACAACCTCGACCAGCGCGTGCGCGGCGGACGCTGTGCAGAGCAGAGCCACAAGGACGGAAATCGCGCGCCGCATGCAGAATCGGAAGTTTTCCCGGACCAAACGCACTGTTCTCACGCTGGAATGGGATCTTCGGGAATCGATTCCAATCCAAGTTTCGGAAGCCATTGAGCGAACGAGCTCAACGACACGTAGAGGAATCCAAGCTGAAACATCGCGAGAAATGGCACCGTCAGGTATTGCCCGTGTTGGATGGCGAACCAGAGGAAGTAGGTGAAATACAGCGCGAAAGCCATCTCCGCGAAGGGCAAGAGCGACTTCAGGGGCATGTATCTGCATTTCCGCCACGGCTGCGTTTTGCGCTCGATCCCATACTTAGGAGTGCGCGCGAAATCGGATTGGTGATTGAAAACAGCCTCCAGGACGGCGCGCGCATTGTTCAGCGAGAGACCAACACCAAGGGCGAGCAGGCAAGGCAAAAGAAGCATTTCCTTCATCCAGGTGCGCGGATGCAGCTCACGCTGGGCACAGATGTAAAACACGGCGACAGAGACTGATGCAGTCAGAAAGATCGGTACATCGATCAGTACCGTGCGCACCCAGGTGTTTTGCGGACCACCGCTCGAGGGATGAAGGAGCACGCATAGACAAGCGAGCAAGAGGTATGCGAAGTTAGAGGTTAAGTGAGCCGTGGCCTCGATTTTCAGAGGCAGCGTAAGGTCGCTTCGCCAGATCGTGGGCAGGAGTTTCTTACAAGTTTGGATGGACCCTTTCGTCCAGCGGTGTTGCTGCGACTTGAAGCCGTTCATATCAACCGGAAGCTCAGCCGGCGTGACGACATCGTGCAGAAAGATGAATTTCCACCCAGCGAGCTGCGCGCGATAGCTCAGGTCGAGATCCTCGGTAAGAGTGTCGTGCTGCCAGCCGCCCGCTTGCGTGATGCACGACGTTCTCCAGAGACCGGCGGTCCCGTTGAAATTGAAAAAACGTCCGCTACGGCTGCGCGCGGTTTGCTCAAGGAGCAGGTGCCCGTCGAGAAACATGGCCTGGACACGCGTGAGCAAGGAGTAACCGCGGTTCAGATGGCCCCAGCGGGTCTGAATCATTCCCACCTTCGGATCAGTGAAGAAATGGATCGTCCGCTTCAGCAGGTCGGGCGGCGGAACGAAATCGGCATCAAGAATGCAAACGAACTCACCTTGCGCCGATGCCAGCCCGCCCTCGAGTGCGCCCGCTTTGAAACCGACACGGTCGACCCGATGAATCCGTTCGACGATAAAACCGCGGCTGCGCAGCTCCTCGGTGCACCGCGCCGTCAATTCACGCGTATCATCGGTCGAGTCGTCGAGTACCTGAATCTGCAGAAGCTCTCGTGGGTAATCGATTTCACTGACCGACTTGAGCAAGCGCTCGACGACGTAGACTTCGTTGAAGATTGGCAGCTGCATCGTCACCTTCGGCAACTGCTCGAACTGGCTGGCCGGCTGCGGCGCGTGTTTTCGGTTCTTCAGAAAAAGATAGATAATGAAGTAGCGATGGACCCCATAGGTCGACAGACCCAGCAATACGGCAAGATAACATATCGTCCAGAGGATGTAGCCGGGGCTTCCTTCCATAATCAGGGGAGATTACACGCGAATGGCGAGCAAGGGCGACATGATGCCGCTTCCGAGGCGTCCGTCAAATCAAAAGTGGCCACCCCACTACCTCGCAAAACAGGCTTTCCCGACTGCCTTTTCGACCGATTGCAACTCACCAAGCTCGCGTAAACGTTGCATTTTCAAGCTCTCCAGACGAGACAAGCACCGGATATGCACGATCCGAATCCATAGTGATGCGCAGCCGACGCCCTGCTGTTTTCAGCGCGTTCCTGGCGTTGCTGATGGTCACTCCGCTCCGGGGTATTACCGAAGAAGAGGCGGAAACCGATAGCGGCGCAAGGCGCGAGGCGCGTGGACTTAATCCATACACTGCGCCATCGATCGAGCAGATTTTTCAGCGCCTGGATGAGCTGAAGCCGCTACCATTTGATCTCGTGAGACGGGACTTCGCTGCGGGAAGCCACGCCGGGCGGGAGCAAATCGGAATGCAGTTCGGTGGCTCCGTCGCGGATGGGTTTCTTCTCGTCGCCTGTCAAAAGAAAAACATGGTGGACGAGCTGGGCCGCGTCCTGCTCCGGCAGGCGCGGAGTCTTGGAGTGGGCCAGCGCGTGATGAGACATAGCGCAAGTCTGACAGAACTGGGCCGGCGCGGCGATTGGCGCGCGATGCGCAGCGAGTTAATGGCCACGCAGACCGACGTGGAGCAGGCGATGGTCGATCTCCACGATCAAAAAATGGCGCAGCTGATCAGCCTCGGCGGCTGGCTGCGCGGACTCGAAATCTGCGCAGCTGCCGTGGAAACCCAATATACCCCGCAGCGCGCGAAGACACTCGCGCAACCCGACTTGGTGGCCTACTTCTGGGATGAAATTCGCACACTCCCGCCCAGCGTCGGACAAACTCCGCTCTTCCAGGAGATTCGCACAGGACTGGGATCGGTTCGCGGTGTGGTGCAGAAGGCGCCAGCGGCAGGGCTGACGGCGACTGACGCAAAGGCGCTGCACACGCTCGCGCGGCAAATGAACGCCGCGGTGCAGCGCGAGTGACGCGGCGCGCAGCTCCATTTATCTTGCCGCATCAGCGGAGAAGGCGGAGTTTCTCCTGCTGATGTTTCCGGCCAAAGGCATCCTCCTCAAAGACCCCACCGACCGACGCGATCCCGACCGCTTCGAGCGCTTCAACATCGTCGTCGCGATCCTGCTCGCCGGTTGGGTCCCGTCGGTGCTGATGCTGGTCATTTCCTACACCATCCTCCAGCGGACCTTGGAAACCAAGATACTGCGGGACCGGCAGACGTTCGTGCAACTGATTGCACACCTCGTCGGCGACGATCTGAGCCGGACGGGCGGCATCGTCGAGTATTACCAGACCCAGCCAGACATTGGGCGAATTCTGGCTGGGCCGGCGCCCGAGAGCGCAGCGCAACAGTGGCTCAATCAGACATTCTATTCCCATCCGCGGATCGACGGAATGTTCGTCGCAGGGAGGGATGGACAACTTGTCTCTTCCATTCCGGTTATCGCCGCTGAGAGGACACCGGAGTTTCCATCGACTCTTTGGCGAGGAACGGCCTCCGGTTCGCCGCAGGTGATTGTCACCCCGGTCCACCCGCGTCTCTCGGACGGGCGGATGACAACTGATATCGTGGGCTCAATTCGCGCGCCCGATGGAAGCGTCCTCGGCTACCTTGGCGTGTCCGTCCTGGTCGAGCGGATCGGCCGGCGCCTTTCCTCGATCGAGTTCGCCGACCAGTCACTCTGCCAGGTGATCGACCAAACCGGCGCGGCTCTCTTCACTAATAACTTCGCACCTAACACCGCTCCCGCCTCCTCCAGCGCCGCGACTCTGATCAACGAGATCATGAGCCACAAAGCCGGCCACCTAGAACGGAACGCGAACGTCTATTCATTCGCCCCGGTCGAGAACACAGGTTGGACGACAGTGGTCGAGCAACCAAGAGCCGCTGCCTACCGCCCGGTGCGCGACCTCCTCGACAAAATCACCGTGCCCGTGGCGTGGCTGATCGTCTTAACCCTCGTCGCGGCGTGGCTGGCGGGGAGATTCACCCGTCGGCAGCGTGAGGCAGCCCGGCGCATCGAGCGCGAAGTGATTTTCAACGAAAAAATCCTCGCCAATATGCCGAGCGGAATTGCGCTCATCGATCCCGACTCGCGCGGGTTTCTGCAGGCCAACGACGCATTCGCCCAGATGGCGAAACGCTTCGGCGATCTGCCGGAGAGCGCGGATGTGCTCACCGCGAAATTCGACGACGTGAAAATCGCTCCCGTTGAGGCGATTGAAAAAGTCTTCGCGTTGGGCGCTCCTTTCCAACTGGTCGAGCAACCTTTCCAAGACCGGTCGGGGAAGACGCGGTTTGTGAATATAAATCTGCTGCGCTTACAGGGTTCGGAGCAGCGGATCCAGGGCGTGCTTTATCTAGTGGAGGACAAAACGCGCGATGTCACCCTCCGCCAGGAACTGATGGGCGCGAACGCGGCCAAGGATCAGTTTCTCGCGTTGCTTTCGCACGAGTTACGGAACCCGCTTTCACCGGTCATCGCGATGGTCGGTGAGCTGGAGGCAAGCGCCCCGAATACGCCGGAAGTTCGCGGCGCGCTGGAGGTCATCCGCCGCAATGTCGAGCTGGAGGCACGGCTCATCGACGACCTGCTCGACATCACGCGAATTTCGAAAGGCAAACTGCAGCTGAGCTTTGAGACCGTAAGCGTCCACGAGATCCTCAAGCGCGCTTATGAAATATGCCGCGAAGACATCGACGGCAAGAACCAGACGATGGAATTTCGCCTGCGCGCTGAGCGTGAATTCGTCGAAGCCGATCCCGCGCGCCTCCAGCAGGTGTTTTGGAACCTGATCAAGAACAGCGTGAAATTCACCCCGAATAACGGGCGAATCATCCTTGAGACTCTGAATCCCTCCAGCGACGAAATCGAGATTCGCACTACCGACACCGGGATCGGAATTGAGCCGGAGAAGATCGACAAAATTTTCAATGCTTTCGAGCAGGGTCAAAGCTCCATCACGCGCCGCTTTGGCGGCCTGGGCCTCGGCCTCGCGATTTCCAAAGCGATGGTGGCCGCGCACCGTGGAGAAATTTCCGTCCAAAGCGACGGCAAGGACAAGGGTGCGACCTTTAGTGTTAACTTGAAAACCGTAGCGGCCCCAGCGAAAATGGAAAGCGCAGTGTTGACCGGTCTGGATCACAGAGCAGCCGCTGCCAGCCAAATGCAGACCCGTCAGCCGCGCGTGCTCGTCGTGGACGATCATCACGACACCTGCGTCGGTATGAAAATGATGCTGGAGCGGCGCGGCTATCAGGTCATGCTCGCTCATTCGGCCGACCAGGCAATCGAGCGCGCGGGACAGGAAGATTTCGATCTGGTGATTAGTGACATCGGATTGCCAGATCGCTCTGGTTACGAACTCATGCAGGAACTTCGGGCGAAGAAGAATTTGCGCGGTATCGCCCTCAGCGGGTTCGGGATGGAAAACGATGTCAACCGCGCACGTGCGGCCGGGTTTTCAGAGCATCTGACAAAGCCGATCAACTTCGAGCGTCTCGAAGAAGCGATCCATGAGCTGCTCGCGATGGAAGAGACGGCGACCCGCTAAACCCAGGTCGCTCAAACTCGACTTTTAGGCGGTGTTTGCTGGGTTGGCCGGTTGGTTTACCTGGAACCCCAGGCTTACGTTCGATCACATATGGCATTGCCATATGTGATCATGACCCTTACTCACGGCGAGACAAGGCAACTCGCTCCTACACGAGCAAATGAAAAGCTTCGGATTTCACTTTCCCACCGGCGATCTGTAGATTGAGATACTCGGGATGCGAGTGCAAGGCCGACTTGTCGCCGGATTTGAGTACGAGATCGAGGACACGGACCCAATGGTTGGTGTAGACACCTTGTACTGTTTCGGCGCGACCTTCATCAGATCCTGCACTGAGTGCGTCCGACGAGAAAGGATGTGATCGCTAGGAAGATTGGAGGAATATCGAAGGCAATCGCTGTGCTTTCGGCGGACTGACTGCTGATCAAAACCCGAAGTTGATGCCACTGCGGACCCATTCCGAAGTCGTTGTCTCGCCCGTCCACCACATTCCAACTGGAATCGTTACTGATGCCGATGCGCGGCGTTAGGCGAATCTCCAAGCCGCCCCCAAACTGACCAACCGCTTGAATTTCGCTGTCTGAGAGAACTGCGCGAACCGGATTCGTGCCGGCTGGCTTACCAACGCGCTTCTTGGGACGCGCTTTACGATGCAGGCGGCATTAGGGACGCCGGGACGAGACCCGTACTCGTTTGCTCGAGATCGTGCGAGCGATGAAGCAGCGCGAGGGCGTGGACGGATTAATTCTTGGCGAGACGGAGTTGCCCCTGATCTTCCGTGAACCGGCCGCCGCGGGTCTGCCGGTGCTGGATACGACGCAGATCCACGTTGGAAGCCGCGGTCGAGCGACCGCTGGGCGATTGAAGTCGCCGGGGAGGCGGCGTCGGCGGCGGGACCTTTGAAGGATATCGATTTCTCCCCAATCTGCTGATAGAGCCGTTGTCGGCTTTCGTTTATGAAATCGCTCCTGGCCGAGTTGAAGCGGCGCAATGTTTACAAAGTCGCGGTCGCCTACGCGGTGGTGGCGTGGCTGCTCCTGCAGGCGCTCTCAATCTTGTTGCCGGCGTTCGAGGCGCCAGCGTGGGTGATGAAAGTTTTCATCGCGGCGATCGCTGCTGGATTCCCGCTGGCGTTGATTTTTGCGTGGGCGTTCGAGCTCACGCCGGAAGGCATCAAGCGTACCGACGAAGTCCCCGTCAATCAGTCGATCGCGCATACGACAGGCTGGAAGCTGCTGGCAATCGTAACCGTGCTCGCGGTGATCGCGGCCGCGCTGCTCGTATTTCAATTAACGCGGCGGAATCCGCCTGCGAATACGCGGAGCGCCATCGCACCAGTGAATGCGCCGACACCCGCTGCCGCGCCGGCGATTCCAGCCAAGAGCATCGCGGTGCTGCCGTTCGCGAGCCTGAGCGAAGACAAGGCGAATACCTATTTTGCCGACGGCATTCAGGACGAAATCCTGACGCGCCTTTCGAAGATCGGTGAGCTAAAAGTGATCTCGCGCACTTCGACGCAGCAGTATCAGAGCAAACCCGGCAACGTCGCGGAAATCGCGAAGCAACTTGGCGTTGCGCACATTCTGGAAGGCAGCGTGCAGAAGGCGGGCGAGTCGGTGCGGGTGAACGTGCAGCTGATTAAAGCGGAAGGCGACTCGCACCTGTGGGCTGAAACCTACGACCGCAAATTAACGGACATTTTTGGTGTCGAAACAGAAGTAGCGCAGCGGATCGCGAGCTCGTTGGAAGCGAAACTGACCGGCCACGAGAAGGAAGCGATCAATTACATTGGGACCAAGATCCCGGCTGCGTACGACGCGTATCTGCGCGGCATCGCGCTCCGAAATTCGCAGTCGCGCGAGGACCAGGACCGACTGATCCAATATTGCCGGAAGGCGGTTGCGCTCGACCCAAATTACGCGGTTGCATGGACAAACATCGCGGTTGCCGAAGGCTTGAAATACATCCAGGGCGAGCGGACCGAGGCGCAGAGCGCGCTGGTGAAGGAAGCGGCGGAGAACGCGTTGCGCCTCGATCCCGAACACGGGAGCGGCCACGCCGCCATGGGAATGTATCTTTATTATTGCCTGCAGGAGTACGACAAGGCGCTGGTCGAGTTGCAGCAGGCACGGCAACAAGCGCCAAACGACCCGTTAATGCTCCAGGCGGTGGGACTGGTGAAGCGGCGTCAGGGCAAGCTGGACGAATCGATCGAGCTGCAACTGCAGGCAGCGCAGATAGATCCTCTGAATCAGGATATCTGGGTGAATCTCGGGTGGAGTTATCGGGGGATGCGCAGATTCGCTGATGCGCGTGCGATGTTCGACAGGGCTCTTTCCATCGCGCCTAACGAACGCTCGATTCTTGGCCGGAAAGCCGAGAGCTATCTTGCCGAGGGCGATCTTGCGACCGCTTCGCGCCTGATCGAAGAGTTCGGTCCCCAACCTGCCTGGGAAGTATATTTTGGTCGCATCGCGATTCTTGTGTTTCAGCGCAAGCTCGACGAGGCGATCGCGAAGATCACCGCTGACCTGGAGAAGGCAGAGTCGCCTCCGCCTTTCGTTCTCGCGGCAGCGCACCTTACTCTCGGGGCATTGCACGCCAAGGCAGGCAGAAGCGATCAGGCGCAGCCTTTTCTGTTGAAGGCAGATGCGGAGCTAACCGCGTTTAAGCAACAGGGCAACATCAGTCCGGACGTGCTCCGCCTCACGCTTGAAGTCCACGCGTTGCTCGGTCGCCGACAGGAAGTAAAACGCGAGGCAGCGGATCACATCGCGCGGCAGGCCAAGGATCGCTGGTCGGGCCCCGAAGCCGAAGCGGATGCCGCCCGTGCATATTCGATTTTGTGCGATCGCGATCGCGCGATCTCCATTCTCGAGCGGTTGCTCGTGCAACCCTCATCCGACGCGCTTACTCCGGCCTACCTCCGGATGGATCCGATCTGGGATCCGATTCGGGACGATCCGCGCTTCCAAAGGCTCGCGAACGGAACTCGGTAGCGAGGAGTTACGGCTTGTTTTGCTCGAGTGACTCAGCCGGATACATCACACCGTTCTTCATCACCGTCTGGAGATCGGACGCGTGCCCGATGTCATCGAGCGGGTTCGAGTTCAAGATGACGAGGTCGGCGAGTTTGCCGGGTGCAATTGTGCCAATCTTCGGGCCGATGCTGCCGCCGAAGGTTCGGGCGGCGTTGGCGGTGGCGCTTTGCAAAATCTGCATTGGAGTCAGGCCGGCTTCGCGCATGAGCTGGAACTCCCGGAAAAGCGCGGGGCCGTGGATGGTGCCGATGTTCCCGGCGTCGGTGCCGGCGGCGATCGTGACTCCGGCATCCTCTAGCGTTTTCAGGTTCTTGAGAGAAATATCGTAGGTCTGCTTGATGCGATTGAGCACGGCGTCGGGATCTTTCAGCGCGGTCTTGATGCGATCGGGGACTTTATCTGGCGGCAATTTCGTGACGTCGAGCAAGGCGATGACTTCCGGGTTTCCCCACGCTTTTTCTTCCGGCGTGAGATTCAACTTGTTCGCGAAGGTGCGGCCGTAGCGTTCGAAGACAACAAGCGTGGGGGTGAGGATCGTGCCGCGCTCTTTCAGCAGCCTAACGAATGCTTCGTTAATGAGCTTGTCGGTGACGCTGTGGACAAGGAGGTCGGCGCCTTCTTCAACCGACGCGCGCGCGGCTTCGAGCTCGGTGGCGTGCACGGCGACGCGGAGTTTGCGCGCATGGCTTTCTTCGATGACGGCGTGGACGACGGGGCGGAAGATCGCGGCGCGTTCGGCATCGCTTTGTCCAGTGGTCGGCGATGCACCGGGCGACGGTGAAGGCGCTGGCGGGACGATGTACCAAATCTTCACGTAATCCGGATTTTGCGCGGCGAGTTTGCGGACGAACTCGCGGCCCTGCTCGGGAGTGTCGATCTTCACGATCGGCGGATCGCCGAGATCGAGCTGAGGGCGCGCGACACTGGAGATGAGCGGCCCGGCTACAGCAACGCGCGGCGCTTTCGCGGTGGCATTCGCACGTTTGCGCACCTCGAAGTTCCACATCGGGCCGCCGACATCGACGACGCTGGTGATGCCGCAGCGGAGGTAACGCGCAAAGGTGTCGTCGAGGTGTGATTTAATCCACGCGATTTCGTCCTTGTATGGGCGGACGCTATTCAAATCGACTGCGTCAGGTCGCGTGAACAGATCGCCCGACTGAAAGAAGTGGACGTGCGTATCGATGTAGCCGGGCAGAATGAATTTGCCTTTGCAATCGACCCAGCGCGAGCCGACTGGCACGCCGGCGTCTTTGCGCGACGCGACGCTCTCGATCGTGTCGCCGCTGATCACCACGACGGCGTTCTCGGTGATCCTGGCGTCACCGGGATTAATTACGGTGCCGCCGACGAGCGAAATCTTTTCGGCGTGCGCCGAACGCAGCCCGGTCATTAACAAGACGAGAGTAATCAGGAAACCAGGAAGGCAGGAACAGCTGGTTTTTAACGAAAGATTTCGCGTCGGTTGTCGTTCTGGTTTCATGGTTTCCACATTAGCATCTCTGCCCACTCGTCGCCGACGCAGCAGAAGTTCGTTTCCGGTGAGGTGCCGAAACCAGCACGCAAGGTCCGAGCCGGACTGGCGATAGAGAAAGTTCGTGTCGGCAGAATGCCGACACCAGCACTCTACAAGCGTGCGCTACCCGGAGCGTTTTGCGTTCGAATCGAGCGCGCGTTGTGTTCGAGCGCGGCGGAGACTTGCGCAAGGCCTTCTTCAAGCGGTACGGTAAGCCCGCCGATGCCGATGCGGAAACATGCTGGCGCTTCGAAGAAATCGCCGGGGACCACCGCCGTCTCAAATTCGGTGCGCAGCCTTCTGCAAAAGTCGGCGGCCGAACCATGACGTAAACGCGGGGCGACGGTCGTGCCGACGAGACTTGGGTCGCACGCGAGATGTTTCTCGTGGCTCGCGAGAAACTGATTCAAGAGCAGACGGTTTCGCTCGAGCAAGGCGCGGGCACGTTCCGCGATTTGCGGGAGGTGTTCGAACGCGAGGACGCTGAGCTGTTCAGCGGTATGCGCGGGAATGCCGTAGGTCATGTCGACGATGTCCCACATGCGGCGCGCCAGCTTGGGGCACGCGGCAATCCACCCGCAACGCAGGCCACTTAAGCCGTAGGCTTTCGTTAGACTGCTGGTGACTACGAAATTCTCGCCGAGAAAAAACGCGGAGCGCCATCTCCGATCGAAGAGCGTCTCGAGATAAACTTCGTCCACGAAAACTGTCGCGCCAACGGCGGCAGCCAGTTCTCCAATCCGGCGCATCTGGTCATCGTCGATAAAGGCGCTGGATGGGTTATGCAGATTCGCCAGCACGATCAGTTTCGTGCCGGGCGTGATCTGCCGCGCCAGTT
>JBDTYN010000187.1:0-8173 GCA_040005675.1 Chthoniobacterales bacterium | reverse complement strand
AGCCGCAGCCGGCAACCAGAACGCGCGGCATCGTTGCTCAGGCCGCGATCGACGAAATCTCAATCTCTTCGAATGGACTCGGCTGCTGCGCTCGAACCTGCCTGAGGCGAATCAATTCCAGAAGCGCAAGGAACGTCACCACGATCTCCACCCGTGAAGCAATTCGTGCGAACAATTCGGAAAATCCGATCGAAGCGCCATCCGCAACGCGCTCCAAAATGGTTTCGATTTTGTCGGAGACCGTGTAGTGCTCACCGAAGATTTCGCGTAAATTTTCCCGCGCCTCAATGCGTTTAATTACCGTCTGGAAGGCGTTAATAAGCTGGAAAATTCCGACTTCACCCAGGCGCAACGGTGCGAAAACGGGCGCTTCCATGCCGGTGCGCACGAAAAGTCGCTCCTGTTCCAGCTCGCGCGAATGCAACTCCGCGGCCGCTTCCTTGAATTTTTTGTATTCGATCAGTTGCCGGATCAAATCCCAACGCGGATCATCCTCTTCGGCTTCTTCATCGGGGGGTTGCTGGTCCACCGGTAGAAGACTGCGACTTTTCAGATAGATCAGATTCGCGGCCATGACGATGAACTCGCCGGCCACATCGATATTTAATTCTTTGAACGCCTGCAGGTATTCGAGGTATTGCCGGGTGATGCGCTCGATGGAGATATCATAAATGTCGAGCTCGTCGCGTTTGATGAGGTAAAGCAGTAAATCCAGGGGTCCCTCGAAAATCTCGAGCCTGACTTTGTAATCGGTCTCCATGTGACGCGACGCGAGGTTACGTGCCCGCGTCGGCAAAGTAAACGAGGTCGCGATGACGGGTCTGACGCCCGCCGACTAAGGCGCAACGGCGTGGCGGTGAACCCAGACGCTGTTCACGATGCCAAGGCCGAACATGATCATGAGGATAAATGAACCGCTATAACTGACGAGTGGCAGCGGAACGCCGGTAATCGGAAGCATGGAGATGGTCATCCCCATATTCTGGAAGATGTGCGTGAAAATCAGAGCAGTAATGCCGACTACGAGGAGCAATCCGAACTGGTCACCGGCGAAAAAAGCGACGAACAAACAGGTCAAAAGGAGGAGGGCAAACGCGCCGATCAGAGCGACTCCGCCGATGAACCCCCACTGCTCGCCGATCGCGGAGAAGATGTAATCGTTGTGCACGGCGGTGGCTGGCAGAAAGCCGAGCTCGATCTGCGTATTGGGCGCTTTAAAGCCTTTGCCCGCCCAGCCACCGGAGCCGATCGCAATGAGTGATTGATTGATCGCCCAAGCCGACCCCTGCCGGTCGATATCGGGATTGATAAAGGCAGTTATACGCTCCTGCTGATAAGGCTTTAATCCAAGATTGATCGCAATCGGGATCAAGGCGGCGGCAAGAAGAATGATGCAGACCAGGTAACGCAATGGAATGCCGCCGACGAAGAGCAAGGCGAGCAGGACTGGTCCCCAAATGATGCATTCGCCCAGATCGGGCTGCATCAGGATCAGCAGACAAGGCGCCCCGACGATCGCGCCGCAGAGGAGCAGGCGAAGCATCGGCTTCATCTCTCGGAACTGACTGAGAAACAGCGCCAGAACCATGATGCCCGCGACAACCGCGAGTTGCGCCGGCTGGAAGTTGATAGGACCGAGATGCAACCAGCTCCGCGCGCCGTAGACTTTTGAGCCGATGAATTTTGTCAGGACCAGAAAAACAATGCCCGCAAGGTACATCGGCAGCGCGCCCCAGCGGATCCACCGATAATCAATTAGCGTCGTGGCCATAAAGGCGAAGAAACCGACCGCAACCCAGTTCGCTTGTTTGTGCCAAAAATCGGCGGCAGCGGAATCCTCCCGCATATAAGTAGCGCTGTAGATCGCGATCACGCCGAAAATCGCGAGCGCCAGCATGTTCGCGAGCAGAAGCCAGTTCATGCCGAGCAATTTTCGAAGGAACGGGGTCATGGTTCTTACAAGCGAAGCGTCGTCACGATCGTGTCGCCGTGATGTTTCGAGAGTAGCACGGCTGCGCACGCGGTAAAGCAGCCGGCACGACGAATATTCTGTCGCTTAAGTAAAGGATACTAGCTTCAAAATCGCTACGCAGGCCAGCTCGCAGTTTTGAGAATTGGAATACATCGTATTCATTCCGAATTGCTTATGATTGAGAAATAATAATTTTGCGGTTTTCTTGTCACAGCAGCGCTCCAATCTTAAAATTGAGCTAGCGGGATTCCCAAGGGCGAGCGACAACGATGGCAAAAAAAACAAAACGGAAGTTGTCGCATCCAATATTGCCGATGCAGCGGCAATTGAATTTGCAGCATGAGGGCCGCCATTTCGATCTGCGCGCCGTTTTTGATCGTCTGAACGAGAAACATTTTCGCGGCCGTCTCCGCAGTTACGACGTGCGATGGGGGCGCCGCCGCAAACGACGCCCAAAGGAATACTTTATCTTCGGGACGATTCAGGAAGAAGATCGCGTAATTCGCATCAACCCGCGACTCGATCAGCCTTTCGTACCGAGGTGGTTCTTGGAATACATTCTCTATCACGAGATGTTGCACTCGGTCGTTCCAGATGAGATCGGCAACGATGGCCGCCGCCGCGTGCACACAGACGAGTTCAATCGCCGCGAGCGTGAGTTCCCAAGTTATCGGCGCGCCCGTCGCTGGGAAGAAGAGAACCTCGCGCGTTTCCTTCGTTAGAACACGCTCAGTGCCGCTCGACTGCGGACGATCCCGCCGTCGACTCAGACGGTGAGGGTGTCGTTGCTACGTTCTTTTTGATGAGGTACCAAAGCGTGGTCGCGAGGAGCAGGGCGATCAACTTCGCGCGCCAATTCTTCAGAATCAGTTGCTTCATAGTTGCCGGGGAGGAGAACTTCGACAATCCGTTTTCGGAAGGTCTCCGGGGTGAAATTGCGTTCGATCTTGCGCCGGTGACAGATCGAAATGCCCCCGGTCTCCTCTGACACGACGACGGCAATCGCGTCCGATTCCTCCGTGATCCCGAGACCGGCCCGGTGCCGCAAGCCAAGACTTCGGTCGAGAGTCTCGCGCTGGCTGACGGGGAAAATGCAGGCCGCGGCTGCGACGCGGCCGTTGCGGACAATCACGCCGCCGTCGTGCAAGGCGGACTTTGGATGGAAGAGAGTGAGCATGAGCTCGACGGAAAAATTGGCGTCGATTAATACTCCTGTCTCTTCATAAATCCGGATCGAGGTGTCCCGCTCGATCGCGATGAGCGCGCCGAACTGCTTGTTCGCCAGCTGCGTAACCGCTTCCGCGAGGTCGTGCACCGTCTCGCGCTTTTCGCTCGTTAGGGAAAAAATTGGGTGACCGCCCAGTTCCGCGAGCCCGCGGCGCAACTCGGGTTGAAAAATTACGACCAACGCAACTGCAAGGAAGACGGAAAAGCTGCGGATAAGCCAGCCGATGACGACCAGATTCAAGAGCTGCGAGATAAGAGTGAGGGTGAGAAAGACGACTGCCAGTCCTGTCAGCACTTTCGCGCCGCGCGTCCCACGAAAGTAGAGATAGCCGTAATAAATCGCGACGCTCAGGAGAATGATTTCGAAAAGACTGCGCCACCGGTCGAGCCAAAGCTGAGCGATTTGGTGAATGATCGGGTTCACTGCGCCGCCTCCATCAACGCTTCCGCCACCCGCAGCGCATGGACGTTCTCTTT
The DNA here is from genome assembly GCA_040005675.1 of Chthoniobacterales bacterium. Classification (GTDB taxonomy): domain Bacteria; phylum Verrucomicrobiota; class Verrucomicrobiia; order Chthoniobacterales; family UBA10450; genus JACCXL01. The sequence continues at coordinate 4,497 of JBDTYN010000187.1, read as the reverse complement.
CACATCATGCACGCGCAGCACGTTCGCACCGCTTGTTCGCATGATCGCGGTAAACGCGACCGTCGCGGAGCGACGATCAGCCAGTTCCGCCGCGCCCACTAACCTGGCGAGGAAAGATTTACGTGAAACCCCAACGACGAGCGGCCGATTTTCGATCCGGAGAGCGGGAAGATTTCGGAGCAAGGTCAGGTTGTGTTCCAGCGTCTTGCCGAAGCCGATTCCAAGGTCGAACGCGAGGCACATAGGATCGATTCCGCACCGTAAGGCCCGGGAATATTGTTGTCTAAAAAAATCAGCCACTTCCGCCACGACGTCGCCGTATTGTGGCGCAAGCTGCATCGTTTGCGGCGTCCCTTGCATGTGCATGACGATCATGGCCGCGCCCGTTTCCGCGGCGAGGCCAAACATCGCCTCGTCGGCGGTTCCACCGCTGACATCGTTGATGATGCTCGCACCGGCTTGCAAAGCCGCGCGCGCGACCTCCGCCTTGGTCGTATCGATCGAGAGTATCGGCGAGCTTGTCCCCCGGAGTTGTTCGAGCACAGGCAGGACGCGCGCGATCTCGTCCGCCGCCGTCACAGGCTTCGCACCTGGTCGGGTTGATTCACCGCCTAGGTCGACGATCTGCGCGCCTTCGCTCGCCATTCGGCGCATGTGCGCAACCGCCCGGGTGCAGTCGAAGAATTCGCCTCCGTCGGAAAACGAATCGGGTGTCACATTCAGGACGCCCATGATCATTCCGCGATACGACAGGTCGGCAATGCGACCGGCGACTTTCCACGGCGTTTCACCCACGAGAGTTAAGACTATCACGCGCGCTTCTTTATTCGACGCGCAGGCACAACCGATTGCTCGCGAATACGAAAGAGAAAATTCTCGTGCGCACGTCTGATACAGTGAAAGCTCAGCGAATCGAACACGCCCCGCGCGCGGCGTTTCTCCCGTGAAATCCAACTCTCTCTCGCTGCACGACGAAATCCTTCGGCTGCTTTCCGCCCCGAAATACCGGCCGCTCGACCAGAGTGAGCTGGGCAAAGCGCTTGGGCGCAAAAGTGGTGAACGAATGAATTTGAATCAGACGCTCCGCACGATGGAGCAGGCCGGCGAAATCGCGCGGATCCGCAAAAACCGCTACGTGCTGCCGGCGGAAGCAGATCTCGTCACGGGCACGCTGCACGTCCACCAGGCGGGTTACGGGTTTCTCTCCACCGGGAAAGCCGGCCAGCAGGATCTTTTCATTTCGGTCGAGAACACCGGCACGGCGATGCATGGAGATGTCGTCGTTGCGCGCATCACGCGGGACGAACGCTATACGCGTGCCAAAGGCGGGGGCGCACGCCCGGAAGGCCGTGTCATTCGCATTCTGAAGCGTGCGCATGATACTCTCGTCGGGACCCTCCAGCAGTCGCGGAACTTCTTCTACGTCGTGCCGGACGATCCGCGAATTGGTCACAATGTTTACGTGCAGATCCCTTCGCCGGAGCCGCTTCCAAAGCAGCCAGCGCCCGGCGATAAAGTGGTGGTTCGCCTCGACCCGTGGGAATCGCGGCACGCTAACCCCGAAGGACAGCTCATTGAGCTGCTCGGCCCAAGCTCGGCGCCGGGCGTTGATATGCTCTCGATTATTCGGAAGTATCATCTTCCGACTGAATTCCCGCGCGACGTCCTCGAGGAAGCGGAAACCATTCCAGAAACGGTTGAACGCGAAATGTGGACGGGCCGCGAAGACCTGCGCAGTCAATTCATTGTCACGATTGACCCGGACGATGCGCGTGATTTTGACGACGCAGTGTTTGTGGAGCGTTTTTCGGGCGGCGGCTGGAAACTGGGCGTGCACATCGCCGACGTCGCCTCTTACGTGAGACCGGGCGGCGCGTTGGATCGCGAGGCTTTCCGCCGCGGCAACAGCGTCTATCTCGTGGACCGCGTCATCCCGATGTTGCCGGAGCGGCTGAGCAACGGCGTTTGTAGTTTAAATCCGGGTGTCGATCGACTGGCGCACTCGGTTTTCGTCGAGTTCGCAAAAGACGGCAGGCCCAGGAATTTTCGATTCGCGAAGACTGTGATTCGGAGCGCGCGGCGCTTCACTTACCGCGAGGCCTACGCTATTTTGCAAGCGAAGCCAAAGGACGAGGCAACCGAGCGCCTGCATGTCGCCTGGGAACTGGCGTCGTTGCTGAGGCTCAGACGCTTCGAGGGAGGCTCGCTCGACCTCGATTTTCCGGAAGTGAAGGTGCGGCTCGACGGAGAAGGAAAACCAATTCGACTTGAGCGGATCGAAAACGACGAGTCGCATCAGTTGATCGAAGAATTCATGCTCGCCGCGAACGAAGCGGTCGCGCGCGAGTTGAAGAATCGCCTGATCCCAGCCGTTTACCGGGTCCACGAAACACCGGAGCCGGAAAAACTCGGCGAATACCGGGAGCTTGTCTCCAGTTATGGATACAAGGCCGGTGATCTCACTCATCGAGTTGAATTGCAACGGCTGCTCGCTTCGCTCCACGGGAAGGCGGAGGAACAGGCGCTGAAGATTGGCCTGCTCAAGAGTCTGAAGCGCGCCCGCTATTCGCCCCAGCCGCTCGGCCATTACGGGCTGGCCAAGAACAACTACACGCACTTTACAAGTCCCATCCGACGCTATGCCGATCTCGTGGTGCATCGTGCACTGGCCGAGCGCAACCACGCTCGCCGGCCGCGCAGCAACATGGGCCATATCAACTCAATCGCCGAGCATATCTCGATCACGGAACGTGTCGCCGCCGAAGCGGAAATAGATTCGGTGAAGATGAAAAAGCTGGAATTTTTTCAGCGCCAGCTCGACGCGCGCGATCCGCAGGTTTTTCGCGCTACCGTGATCGAAGTCCGTAATTACGGTTTGCTGCTGGAGCTGCCCGAGGTGCTTCTCAGCGGGATGGTTCACATCTCGTCGCTGACGGACGACTTCTACACTTTTAATCCCGCCCAACGGCGGCTGATTGGCCGGCAATCGCGCCGGCGTTTCTCTGTCGGCGACGAGTTGCGCGTATTTGTGGCCCGGGTCGACATGTTCAAGCGGCAGGTAGATTTTGCGATCGTCGAAGACCAACTCCCTCGAAAACGCCATAAACCACTGCGGAAATGAAGCTGGTGCTGCCCGGGCGGCGGCAAATGGGAGACTTTCTGATTTGTTGTTCGGCAGGAATGCCGATGGCTGGACACACTTCAACGACCTTGGCCTGTGCGAGATGCGTCCGGATACTACCCTTTGAGGAGGGGACGTCGTCCTTGCACCGCGCTTCATCCAGAGGAAGTTTTTCCTTCCCCGTTGTTCGGGAGTTCGATACGATTCTCGGCGCGAGAAGATGGATAACGTGATCGAGTCGAGGGAACTGCAAATCGAGCGGAAACTATTTCGGCTCGAGTTCCGGGAGAATGATCGGGGTCGGTTCCTGCGCATCACCGAAGAAGCGCATGGACGCCGTAACACCATCATCGTGCCAAGCACCGGACTGCAGGAATTTACCATTGCGATTGGTGAAGTTCTCGCATCCAACGGCGGGATGCAGCCGGCCTAGAGATCGCTCAAACGGTTCGCCGCGCGCAGAGTCTGCGCGCGTTGACACATGCGGGGGCAGACCTAGCTTGGCGCTCCGGCTCCGCTCGGCCGGCGCATTTTATGACCAAGAAGTCCATGCCGTCCCGCGGCCGTTCGGGAGTTCCCAATATTGCGCGTAAGAATTTCAAAACGCGCACGTCTCGCAACGGCGCTGGTTCGCGAAACAGAAACGCCCAACGCCAATACGTCTACTATTTCGGTGATGGCAAAGCGGACGGCGGCGGGAAGATGAAACCGTTGCTCGGTGGAAAGGGCGCGAACCTGGCAGAGATGACCCGCATTGGTCTTCCGGTGCCGCCCGGGTTCACCATTACGACGGAAGTCTGCACTTACTTTTACGCGAACAAGCGCTCGTATCCGCGGCAGCTCGAAGCACAGGTCGCGACCTCTCTCGCGAAGGTTGAGAAATCGGTCGGCAAAGTCCTGGGCGACAAGGAACGGCCGCTTCTCCTTTCGGTTCGCTCTGGCGCCCGCGATTCGATGCCGGGGATGATGGACACGATTCTGAATCTCGGAATGAACGATCAAGTGGTCGAGATTGTCGGCCGTAAATCAAACAACCCGCGGTTCGCCTGGGACTCCTACCGTCGCTTCGTTCAGATGTATGGCGACGTCGTGATGGGTGTGCAGAAACGGCGAGGTGAAGATCACGATCCTTTCGAGAGCGCGATCGAGGAACTGAAAGATCGCCGTTATGGGAACCACAATTTTCCCGACACACGGCTGACGGTCTCAAATTTGCAGGAATTGGTGAACGCCTTCAAGGCATTGATCAAAGAGCGCACCGGCAAATCGTTCCCGCAGGATCCGCACACGCAGCTCTGGGGCGCAATCGGCTCCGTCTTCGGTTCCTGGATGAACGATCGCGCCATCGTCTACCGCCGGAAATACGGTATTCCCCA
>JBDTYN010000186.1:0-5054 GCA_040005675.1 Chthoniobacterales bacterium | reverse complement strand
GACCTGCCGAAGTTGAAGGCCGCTGCGACACAGGCGCGGGTCCGAATCGAGAAAGCGAAAGCATTGTTGCTCGATCGCCGCCGGCGCGTCAGCGAAGTAGCCTACGAGGTCGGCTTTCAATCGCTTACCCATTTCAACCGAGTGTTCCGCAAGATTACCGGCCAATCGCCGACCTCATTTCGCCGCGCGCTTTAAAGAAGCGGGGTCAGTGGCGCCGATAAATTTCTGCGCGTCAGGTCAGAGCAAAAAATTCCACTCTGCCATCAGCGGTCTTCTGCCACGGTGACTTTCAAGTCGCGGAGCAAGCCATCGGCGACATCGTAAATCCAGCCGTGCAGAGTCAATAACTGCCCGCGCGCCCAGGCATTCCTCACCGAATCGGTGCGTGCGACGTTCGTCACTTGCTCGACGACGTTTAGTTCGCAGAGACGCGCGGCGCGCGCATCGGCAGTCGCCATTTTCTTCAATTCAGCCTCATGCTTGACGCGCAAATCCTGAACATGCCGCAGCCAGTTGTCCACCAGCCCGTGACGTTCGCTTTCCAGCGCCGCACGGACGCCGCTGCAATGATAATGCCCGCAGACAATAACATGGCGCACGCGCAGGACGTCGACGGCAAACTGAAGCACGGACAGACAGTTCAAGTCGGTGTGCACAACGAGGTTTGCGATATTACGATGGACGAAAACTTCCCCGGGGGGCAGGCCGATGATCTCGTTCGCGGACACTCTGCTATCCGAACACCCGATCCAGAGATATTGCGGCGATTGCTGATGCGCGAGGCGATCGAAGAACTGCGGATCTTGCTCGCGCATTCGGCGCGCCCAGGCCGCGTTGTTCTCGAAGAGCCCCGCCAGCTCGTAGCTTGCGCTCACACCAGAAACGTGCCGGAGCGCATGACCTGGGCGCCATCGAACCAGATATCGAAATCGCGGCCCACACAATCGATGTGCGTTTTCGAAATCCAGTTTTGGCCGGTGTGCTCGGCATAGGGATGACCAAAGGCGATGTGAATCCCGGGAATCTTTTCGTCCTGCAGAATGTTGCCGATAACCTGCGTGCAGGCAGTGTTGGTGCCGATAGCGAATTCGCCAACGCGGTTGCTGTTTTCGTCGGTGCTCGTGTAGGCGCGAAATTCTTCCAGCAGCTCCTTGTTCTCGCAACACAGGTGGCGAATCCGATTTTCCACCACTTCGATTGTTAGCGGCGTCTCCTCGATGTCGCCATATTTCTGGCAAAGGTAATCGCCGACCACACCGTCGACCACGAAGACGCCATTACTGTTGAAAGGCGAGGTGAAAATCTCGCCGCCCGGCAGGTTGCCCCACTTTTCCTGCGTAATGATTCCGCTCGTTTTCAGCCATTTCAGCTTCGGCGAAAGTTCGGCTTCCAAATCGGTGCCGCGCGGTGTTTTGCAGGTAATGCGTTCGGTCATGCGCGCCCGCTCGATCAGCCGCTGGCTGAGCGCATCCACCGCTAGAAAGTCCGCACGCATGCCTTCAAGCATGATCTGCCGGCTGATGTTCACCATGTGACCGTGACGTAGGCGATGTTTGTTCACGACTGCCGTCATCTCGATCCGGGAGCTGAGTTCGCCGCGCTGCGTTTGCGCGCAAAAGATACTCACTTGGGACCTAGCCAGATCATCTAGAATGGCTCGCGGCATGCCTGTGAGTGGTCGGGGGGCATGATTTTCCAGAACAAAAAGCGCGTGTTCTGCGCCCACTTCCTCGATCTGAAACTGTAATGCGGCGGCGATGTCAAGAGTCGCCTCGTCCGTGATGATGGTGGTCCGCTCCCGCGGTTTGACTCGCAAACAATCGCGAATGGCGTTACGCGCTCCCGGAATCAACTCCGGATCGACAGTGACAACGTCAGTAGCAAAACGATTGGGCATGGACGGGCGGTCATCATGGCGTGAAAAGCTGCTCGGGGCAACGTTGGGCCGCCGCTCCAGGCGCTACGTCAGCCGCTTCTCGTAACAAACACTGAGCGGGTCATCGCGGTAACGACCGTAGCGAGCGATCCCGCGATAACCGGCGCCTTCGTAAAGCGCGATTGCAGCGGGCTGCTTCAACCCCGTCTCCAACCAGAGTGCCTCATAGCCAGCAGCACACGCCTCCGTTTCGAGCGCGGCAAGGATGGCAGCAGCAATTCCAAACCGCCGAGATTCTTTAACTACAAACATTCGTTTCAACTCGGCAATTTGCGGCCCCGCCGCCCTCAAGGGGACGATCGCGCCGCATCCGACCGCCCGTCCGTTGAGGCGCGCGAGGACGAAGGCCGTTCCGGGCCCGGAAATCTGCTCGGGCGTGAACGAATCGAGCTGGCTCAACCCATAGATCGAACCGAGTTCAGTCCACAACTTCGCGGCAAGCAGCAGGCTCTCCGCCCCGAACGGATCTGCGCGCGTCACCTCGCATCGTCCTTCATGCGAAGTCATCGCCGCCGCGGAACAAATGCGCTCAGGCGACCGCGTGCGCGAGGGGAATCGTCAGGCTCTCGTAGGTCTCGTCGACGATTTGATCGACCACCGCCCTCATCTCGCCGGCACGTTCATAGACAGCCAATTGCCGATCGGCGCCCGTTCCTTCGCGCAGAATGCGTTCCACGTGTGCCATCTCGCGTTGGCTGCCGAGCTTCTCTACCTCCGGTGCGACGAATTCGAGCAATTCGCTGATCAGGCTGCGGGTCTCGGCCTCAGATTCGCGGCCGAAGTCGATCATCTTGCCGTCGAGGCCGTAGCGCGATGCGCGCCAGCGGTTTTCATCAATCAGACGACGTCGATAAATCCTGAAGGTAAGGTTTTGTCGCTGCAGCTTGAATAGCTTTGCAATGAGGGCTTGAATTAACGCCGCAATCGCGAGGGTATCGTCGACGCGAGACTGAGCGTCGCAGACCCTGACCTCGAGGGTGTCGAAAAACGGATGGAGGCGAATGTCCCACCAGATCTTTTTCGCGTTATCGATGCAGCCCGTCTTCACCAGCAGGCGCAGGTATTCGTCGTATTCCGCGAGGCTTTCAAAAGCGTCCGGAATTCCCGTGCGCGGAAATCGCTCGAAGACCTTCAGGCGGTAACCTTTCAAGCCGGTGTTCCGGCCAACCCAGAAGGGCGAGTTAACGGAGAGCGCGTAGATGTGGGGCAGGAAATAGCGCGCCTGATTCATCACCAGCACGGCCGTTTCGCGATCGGGGATGCCAACATGGACGTGCAACCCAAAAATGAGATTGGCGCGCGCGAGCAGCTGCATGTCCTTGACGATCTCCTTGTAACGCTCGCCTTCCGTGATGAGCTGATCGTGCCAATGCGAAAAGGGATGCGTGCCGGCTGACGCGATCTTCAAGTTGCTGCGTGCGGCCAGCGCCGCCAGATGGCTGCGGAGTTCGACTACGTGAGCGCGCGCATCGACCACCGACTGGCAGATCTCGGTGCCGAGCTCAACGACCGATTGATGCATCTCCGGCTTCACGCGCTCCTTCAGCGTGATCTTGCCGTCCTCGAGGATTTCCTGGATGTGCGACCGCAATTCACGCGTTTCCGGATCGATGATCGCGAACTCTTCCTCGATCCCGAGGGTAAAAATGTGGTCTTTCATCGCCGCAGCGCGATTTCCGCAGATAAAGTGTCCGCAGATTTTCGCAGATTTACAGATATTTTACCGGGGCGCGCTGGCCGTTATTGTGATGCGAAAGTTTTATGGTGATGCAGCGGGATCCCTCGACTTCGCTCGGGATGACAGCAGGGGCGCCGTGAAATCCTGAACTTGGCTTTGCTTTTACTAGGGATGACGGGGGGTGCGCCGGAAGGCTCGACTGAGTTGGTTCTGGGCAACAACCCGGTCGTGATACTTTACGCCGGCTCGCGCAGTTCGCGCCTCGCGACAGCGGCCTGAACGAACTTGCCCCAGCTGAGGTTGTCGCGGCCGGGCTGATGCTCACGTGCCTTGCGAATGGCCATGTCGGAAACGGCGTCAACCACCCAATCGAAATTCGCCTGTCCGACTGATGCGACTTCCGCATCCGGCGCGGGGTTGCAGAAGTCGATCGCGACGGGCACGCCATCGCGGATCGCAAATTCGACCGTGTTCAAATCGTAGCCGAGATATTGATTCAGCGTCAGGACGCCCTCGCGGACCTTTTCGAGAACGTCGGTCGGCGGCTGCCAGTCGGTCTGGTAGCGCAGGTGATACGGATGGCGCGGCTCATAGTTCATGATTCGAACCTCGCTTTGATCGATCGAGTAACACCGGAAGTACATGTCGAAGGTCACTTCCTCCTGCAGCATCATAACGAGCTGGCCCGTTTCGCTGTAGGCCCGAAAGAATTCGTCCGGATTATTCAACTTGTAGACGTTTTTCCAACCGCCACCGGCGAACGGTTTAAAGTAGGCGGGCCAGCCGACGTATTTGAAAATACCCTCCCAGTCCATCGGGTAAGCGAGGTTGCGGAATGAACTGTCGTTCGTGTCCGGCGGTACCTGGTGCGACGGGAGCAAGACTGTGCGCGGCACGGTGACCCCGATTTTCGTTGCGAGCGAGTTATTGAAAAACTTCTCGTCCGCGCTCCACCAGAAAGGATTATTAACCACTGCGCAGCCGCTCAGCGCTGCGTTCTTGAGGAAACCCCGGTAGAACGGCACGTCCTGCGAAATACGGTCGATGATCACATCGTAACCGCAGGTCTCACCCTGGACGACTTTATCGATTCGGACGAACTCCGCGACGATCTTTTTGCCTTCCGTCTTCTGATTGACCCGTTCGACCAACGCGGGTGGAAAGCTGCTTTCCTGACCGAAAAGGATTCCGATTTTTTTCATAAATTTGGTTCGTTAGGCCAGCGCGTCATTCCGAGCGGAGCGACAGCGTAGTCGAGCAATCCCGCTGCGCGCCACCGCCCGCCTGCGCTACGGGATCCCCCGCCTTCTCTCGGGACGACCGTTTCAGATTGTCGACACGTAATGAGGCAGCATATCGCGCCAATAATTCCAATCATGCCCGCACCATTTCCGGTCGTCGAGCCAATGCTGGACGCCTTTCGCGTGAAGAATCTCGGAG
>JBDTYN010000185.1:0-5381 GCA_040005675.1 Chthoniobacterales bacterium | reverse complement strand
CACGACCACGTGAATCCTTACTCCATTCTCCAGCGCGCGCAATTGCTCGAGCGATTCCGCCCGCTCGAGTGGAGACTGTTTCCAGCCAACGAAACGCAGCAAGACCTCCCGCCGATAACCGTAAATTCCCTGGTGGCGTAGATAACGCCCCTTCGTAGCATGCGGCTGGAACGGAATAGCTCTACGCGAAAAATAGAGGGCATGTCGACTCCGATCGAGCACCACTTTCACCTGGTGCTCGGAGGCCGCATCGGAAGGCTCGTTGAATCGATGCGCGGCGGTTACAATTCCAATCGTTCGATCTCGTCGCAACAGCGCGATTATCCGATCGATCAACTTCGGATCTATCAGCGGTTCGTCGCCCTGGATGTTGACGATGTAACCTGCGTTCCTGCATCGGCGGACCACGTCGGCGATACGATCGGTGCCACTCCGATGACGTGGCGAGGTGAGCGCAACCTCGGCGCCCCAGGCGAAGGCTGCCTCGGCAATGCGCATATCATCAGTGGCGACGATCAGCGAATCGAGCGATTTGGCACGCCGACATCGTTCCCAGACGTGTTGTAGAAGCGCCTTTCCAGCAATTGAATACAGTGGTTTTCCCGGAAAACGCGTAGAGTTCCAGCGCGCGGGAATTATGCCGATCGCTTTACCCATTGCACTCGGTAAGGATAATCTCCGCTGCTTCGATCACATCGCGCACAACGTGATCGGGCGCGCAATCCATTGCATTTTTCCCGTAGCCGGTTTCGACCAGAATCGTTCGGAGCCCAGCGTTCTTGCCGCAGTCGATGTCCGTCGCCTTGTCGCCTATGAAGAACGAACGGCGGAGGTCGAGATTGTGCTCGCGCTGCGCCTCCCAAATCATACCAGGTTCCGGTTTGCGCCGGGCTGAGGCACTGTCGGGCAAGTCGGCGCAGAAATAAGTCGCATCGACGGCGCCATTCCCAAGCTGCCGCTCCACTTCGCGCTCCACGACGCGATATTCCTTTTCTCCGAAGTAGCCGCGCCCAATCCCGCTTTGGTTCGTAATCACAATCACCTTGAAACCACCCCGCTTCAGACGGAGAAGGGCGTCGCCAACCCCTTCGAACACGGCAACGTCGGCCGGGTTTCCGCAGTAATCCACGTCCCGCATGATCGTGCCATCGCGGTCCAGGAACACAGCGGCCGCGGCGGCCTCACCGGCGTCCGTCATCTTTGAAAGTATCGGCCAACTCAGCGCGCGTCGCCGTGGCGGTGCCGAGCTTTGCCACCACAACCGCACTCGCGTGATTGGCGATTTCGGCCGCTTCAATGGGCGACGCACCGCAGGAAAGTGCCAGCGTCAGCAACGCGATCGCTGTGTCGCCTGCTCCGGAAACATCAAAGACCTGCCGCGCTTTTGTGGGGATGTGATGCGGCCGATCATTTCTCTGGAAAAGCATCATGCCTTGCTCGCCGAGCGTAATCAGGAGCAGTGGTGTGCCCCACTTATCCAAGAGCTTCGCGCCGGCGGCGAGCAGTGCTTCATCGCGTTCCGGCGGATCGACTGCGTCCGTCAGCGGCAGCCCGGCGGCCAGGAACGCCTCCTTCCGGTTCGGTTTTACGACCGTGACGTTTTCCCAGTCGATCGCGTGCCGCGGATTCGGATCAGCGGAAACGATTTTGCCTGCGAGTCGCGCTGCGTGACAAATCTCGTGCACGAGCTCCGCGGTGAGAAACCCCTTGCCGTAATCCTCGAAGATAATCGCGTCGGTTTCGGGCAAGCGCCGGCGGACGTTTTCCACGACGCGTTTTACCTGCTCCTCGGATGGCGATCGGACCTGCTCTCGATCCACGCGCACGACCTGTTGTTGTCGCGCGATGATTCGTGTTTTGACTATGGTGGGGAATTCCGGATCTTCGATTGCCTCAGCCATGTCGATGTTTTGCCGGGCAAGCAATTCCCCGAGCTGCAGTCCGCCGCGATCGCTGCCGAGCAGGCCGATGACCGCGATGTGATCTGAAAATTCCCGGAGATTGCGTGCCACGTTTGCCGCGCCGCCCGGGTAAAAACTCTCGCCCGTGACCTCGACGACCGGCACCGGCGCTTCGGGTGAGATGCGCGCAACCTTACCCCAGACGAATTCGTCCAGCATCAGGTCGCCGATAACAAGGATGCGCTTTGTTGCCGCCTGGTCGAGAATCTGCTGCAGTCGCGCCTGGTTCATCGCACGATGGTCTGGCTAGCTTCAGCAATTCGGGATGGATGCCGCCGCACGGGGAGGTTCGTTCGATTCAGGTGAGTCAAAATGCTGGCTGGCCCGGATTGTGCGAACGGTAGTTCTCTCTAAGGTTCACCATTAATCGTGAATACGAAGGGGAAAGCAACAGTCGAAGCTCCGATGATCTCACTCTCAAAATGTTTTAATTTCGTTGTCGCTGCTTGTCTGACGCTCGCGGTCAGCGTTCACGGGGCCGAGGCGCCGAAGCGGATCGACGTGAAGCAACTTTCAAAAAAGGTGGACGACGTTGTCGTTCCATTACCTAACGAAGTCTTCGCAGCCTTGAACAAACTCGGCGGTGTCAACTGGCGCGAATACGTCCGCAACGACAAAGGCAACAATTTTACGGAGCGGCCGCGGATTGCGCTTCTGCTCGGCACGGTGATCGCGGATGGATTCATAGCCGTGCAGGCCGAGGACGCGCCGACCGTAAAAGAGATCGGTCAGCGAGTGCTTGGGCTGGCGAAAGGAATCGGTGTGGGAAATTCCATTACGCCGCACGCGAAAGCGATCACCGAGGCGGCCGATAAGCGGAACTGGGAAAACGTCCGGCGCGAGCTCGATCGCACTCAAAACAGCGTGCAATCCGCGATGAACGAAGTGCACGACGAGAAGCTTTCTCAGCTGGTCAGCCTCGGCGGCTGGTTGCGCGGCACGCAAGTGCTTACTGCCGTGGTGAACAAGCGGTATTCAGATGAGGGTTCAGAGCTTTTACACCAACCCGATTTGCTCGGTTATTTCCAGACCCGGCTTCAAGCGATGCCGGAGTTTAACATGAAACTCCTGCAGGATATTCAGTCCGCGCTCGTGGAAGTGAAGCCTCTGATCGATGTGGCGGACGCCCGGATCGCCGCGCAATCGGTCAAGCGGATCAACGAAATTACCACCCGTCTGGACGACGCAATCGTCACGAAGTCTCAGTAGGCCGACATGTCTTCTTCGATTGAATCAATCCGTCGCGCGGGCTTGTGGCTCGCGCTGGTCCTCGCATTGGCGGCACCAGCAGCCGCGTCGGTTGATGACGCGCAATCGTTCGCGCTCCAGGCGGCTGAGCCTTACGTCAAGCAAGGGTTTCAGGTGCGCGAGGACTATTGGGGCGGCGACCTGGCTTCGGGCGAGAAAAAGGCCGTGCGGCAGCAGCTTTTCAAGGGAAATGAGTATTGGTTCTGGCTGGGGACCGAGATCGAGAAGGCAACGGTTTCGGTTCACATATACGACGCCGAAGGCAAGCTGGTGGAACAGCCCGACAGCTGGCAGAAAGGGCATTTTGCAGCCGCTCATGTCACCCCCGCCAGCACGGGCAGTTATTTCATCATCGTGACAATCGAGCAATCTCCCGAAGAACGGACCCATTGGGCGCTCGTCTACGGTTTCCGCTAATATCGCCTCTTCGGCCTGCGCTGAGCCGAGAATCGGAGCACGGCCGGACCCCCGCGCTCTAAACCCGCTATCATGTCTTCGCCTCATAATCGTAGGCAGCGCTTTCAGCGGTCGAGGCTGTCGCATTGTTTGACACTGCCTATCGAAAGCGGCTACCATCTGGGCCGCGCCAGTTGATGGCTCAATGACAGAGACCCGCACGTTAGAGTTCGAGAGTGCTCGCGCGCTACAGTCGCTTTACGCTAACGACCTCAAACTTCTGAAGACACTGGAAGATTCGCTCGGGGTAAAAGTCACCACGCGGGAAGGCTGGGTAAAACTTGAAGGTGAAGCTCAGCAGGTCGATCGGGCGGAGCGCGTTTTTCAGCAGCTGGAACAGGCGCGCCAGAAAGGCGTCGACATTCACAAGCACGAATTCAGTTACGCCTTGAATTCGGTGAGCGAGGCGCGGGCTGACGACCTCAATGATGTCGTCGGCACCAAAATCACGACTTCTTCCCGCAAGCCGCCGATTGTCGCGCGCACGCTTGGCCAGCGGAACTATCTCGAAGCGATCCAAACGCACGACATTGCTTTCGGCATCGGGCCGGCGGGCACCGGCAAGACGTACCTCGCCGTCGCCATGGCGGTGGCGGCGTTGAAACGAGAGCAGGTTGGTCGCATCATCCTGACGCGTCCGGCAGTGGAAGCAGGCGAAGCGCTGGGCTTTCTGCCGGGGGATTTGCAGGAGAAAATTACGCCTTATCTCCGGCCGCTTTACGATGCGCTGCGGGATATGATGGAGGCGGAGGAGATCGAACGAGCGCTGACGCGACAGACGATCGAGGTTGCGCCACTCGCCTATATGCGCGGGCGCACGCTCGGTAACGCGTTTGTAATTCTAGATGAAGCGCAAAACACCACGACCGAACAGATGTTCATGTTGCTCACGCGCATCGGAGCGAATTCGAAATGCGTCATCACCGGGGATGTTACGCAGATCGACCTACCGGCGAACAAGCGCTCCGGACTGGTCGAGGCCCTGCAGGCGTTGAAAGGCGTTCCCGGGATTGCGACAGTTTACTTTACTGAGCGCGATGTGATCCGGCACGAACTGGTCCGCGCGATTATTACCGCGTATCAACAGCATCGTTCCCCTGCGAACGCAGCCGCACAGAACCCGTCTCGCAAATAGCATGCTCGATTTCCTGAAGCGTAATCAACTTGTGAAACGGGGGCTAGCCTCGCCCAAACAGCGTCGGCGGCGTTCGCGCAACGACCTGCTGCGCAGCCTCGAACTATCGCCGGGGATGAAATGCCTTATCTTCGGCATGTTTGTCATCGGCCTCGCCTTTCTGGTTTTCACCGGGCAACAACCGGAACCGACGAAGAATTTCGTCATTGCGCTGCTCTTTTTCGCCACGGCGGTGACGCAGCTGTGGATCAATCAACCGAACACATTTCTGCAGAGCTCGCGGCTCGTCCTGGTTTTTGGCGTGATCTTTGCCCAGCTGGCGGTGACGAAGCTCGTTCTGATAGTCTGCAACAGTGGCCAGTTCGATTTCCTCCGCCCTGAAACCGCGGGGTTAATCGCGCCTTATGCGTTCGCGCCGCTGGTTCTGAGCGTGCTGCTCGGGCGCAATCACGGCCTTTATGCCTCGGTTTTTGTCAGCCTTTGGGGCAGTATCCTCTTCGGCCGGATCGATGCGCCCTTACTCGTGTGCGGCTTGATCAGCGGATTCACCGCCGTTTATCTGACGCTTCAGGTGCGCCGGA
>JBDTYN010000184.1:0-18863 GCA_040005675.1 Chthoniobacterales bacterium | reverse complement strand
TTGTCGTAGAGTCGCAGAGCGCGGTTTTCGCGGCGAATGCGATTCAACCTCGTGATCCAATCTTTGATGTTCCCGGGGGAGTCCCAATCGCGCTCCTTCCATTGATATTTTTCGGAATCGAGATATTCCTCACGGCCGGGTAAGGCGGCATTTTCACACAACTCGAAGCCGCTGTAGATGCCGTAAACGCTCGAGAGAGTCGCGGCCAGCACGGCCCGGATCATGAACATGGCGCGGCCGCCTTCCTGCAAATGAACGGGAAGAATGTCCGGCGTGTTCGGCCAGAGATTCCCTCGAAAATACTCCACCATGTCTGTTTGCGTCAGCTCGGTGAAATACTCGATCAGCTCTTTTTTTGTCGTGCGCCAGGTGAAGTAAGTGTAGCTCTGCGAGAAGCCGGCCTTTGCCAGCGCCTTCATCATCTTCGGTTTCGTGAAGGCTTCCGAGAGGAAGATCGTGTCCGGGAAACGAGCGCGCACTTTCGTGATGAGGTATTCCCAGAACGGCACCGGCTTGGTGTGTGGGTTGTCGACGCGGAACATGCGCACGCCCTGCTCGCCCCAGAAAATGATGATGCTGGTGATTTCTTCCCAAAGTTCCTGCCAATTTTCGCAACGGAAATTCAACGGGTAGATGTCTTCGTATTTTTTTGGCGGGTTTTCGGCGTACTTGATCGTGCCATCCGGGCGTTTGTAGAACCATTCGGGATGCTCACGCACATAGGGATGATCGGGTGAGCAGTTGATCGCAAAGTCGAGCGCCACCTCCATCCCGCGCGCGCGAATCTGCCCCTCCAGCCATTTGAAGTCCTCGAGCGTGCCGAGGGCCGGCTCGACTGCTTTGTGTCCGCCCAGTTCGCTGCCGATTGCATACGGCACTCCAGGTTCTCCCGGTTCGCTCGTGACAGAATTATTCCGGCCTTTGCGATTGGTGTGACCAATTGGGTGGATCGGCGGAAAATAGATGACGTCGAATCCCATGGACCGGGCGTCCTCAACACGCTCCAGGCAGTCGCGAAAAGTTGAGCCGCGATCGCCACGGCCTTCCGCAGAGCGTGGAAAAAATTCATACCACGCGGCGATGCGCGCGGCGCGGCGATCGACGACGAGCCGTGGAGCCGGCGCATACTGCGTCGCCTGCGAACGGTCGGGGTAGCTTGCCATAAGCACTTCCAATTCACCCGAATGCGCGATCTCGTTGACCTCTGCCGGTGTGCCGGTTCGGAATTGTTCCCGAAGCTCGACCAGGCGCGAGGCGTCGGCCGGGTCGCGTGTTCTGGTTGCTGCCGCCTCCAGGAGAGCGGCTCCTTCCAGCGACTCACTCCTCAATTCCGGGATGCCAGCTTCGAACTTCGCTGCAAACTCATGCTGCCACCCACGAAATGTGTCGGTCCAGGCCTCGACCGTGTATTCGTAAGTGGTGTTCTCATAAAGAGTGCAGACACCGCGCCACCGGTCGTTTTCGGTCGGCGTCATCGGCGTCTCGTGCCAGTGTCGCTCGCCCACAACGCGCCATTTCAGAAGGGCCGCGACAATGTCGTGGCCATCCTTGAAAACATCGGCCTCAACCACGAGATCTTCGCCCACGACGCGCTTCACCGGGTAACGCCCGCCACCGACGAGCGGCGTGAGATTTTCGATGACCGCAGTAGGAAACGCCCGGGGCATGAGCTTCCCCTTAACCGAAATGCGCGGCGGCGAAACGCAAAATCTCCCCGATTATGAGAGCAGGCCTAACGAAAAGGCGCTAGAGAGAAAAGTAATATGCGCACTCGTAGAGACCGCCTGTGCGCGATTCTTCGCGGCGGACTTTTGTCCCGAGCACAGCTTCGAACATCTCCTGTTCCAGGCGCGAAACGATCGGGTATTGATCGAGGAGATTAAGGAGCGGTGTGTGACACTCGAGAATCTGCGGCCCGCCTTCCTTCTCATCGGTGATGAACTGCGACATGTACCCTTCGTTGTCGCGATATTTCGTCAGCCATTGTGCCCGCTCCGCAATGGTCTCGCCTTTTACCTTCGGCTTGAGCGCGGCAGTTCGCTGCTCGAAGACGTGATATAACAGCTTTTCCGGCGCATTCGGCCCGTAGATTTCCTTTGCGGATTTCAGCAAATCAAGGGTCAATGCGTTACTCTCCGCCGGGAAAAGGTCGTGCGTCCGGGGTGTTAACCGATAGACCATCTCGGGCCGTCCCATTTTCTGCGGCCGACGCCAGGTATCGAGATAACCGTCGCGCTCCAGCGTGAGGCAGTGCTGTTTGATTCCCATGTAGCTCATCTTCATCTTCTCGACGAGTTGGTTCACGGACAGTCCCTTGGTCCGTTTAAGGGTATTGAGAATCTCCAGCCGCTGGGTGCGGCCGATTTGAGAGAGTAATTGTTGGTTCACGGGTGGTGGTCCTGAGGTAGCTAAGCCCGGCAGATTACCCGCAAATCGCTTCGAAACACAATCGAAATCTTCCACAAACTGCCAAATCGTAGCGGATTACGGAATCATCAGATGCGGATAGTGCTCGATGGGTCGAAAAAGTGGGCCTTTTGCGGATCGATCTCGAACCGCAGGCGGTGGCCGGCCTGGTGGGGATGGAAACCCCGGCGGCTTCGGCAAACAATCGGATGCGCACCCGTCTGAAGGTGGAAATATGTCTCCCCGCCCATCGCTTCCACGAGGTCCACGAGCGCCGGGAAACTCGTCGATGATTTGCCCTTTTCCGGCGAGGAATGCGCCACCTCGATGTCTTCAGGACGAATTCCGAGCAGCAATGGTCTGCCGATATACTCACTCGCCGCCGGTCGGTCCGCCACGAGGAAGCGCGCTTCGATCGTGCCCTCTCCGCTTTCATGGAAAATCAGCGCGTCACGATCTAGTTTCAGCGTCCCTTTAACGAAATTCATCGCCGGTCGGCCAAAAAAATCGGCGACGAAAAGGTTCATCGGCTCATTGTAAATTTTGAACGGTGAATCATTCTGCTGGACGACGCCGTTCTTCATCACCACGAGGCGTTCGGCCATTGCCATCGCCTCGCTTTCATCGTGGGTGGCGTAGATCGTTGTCGTCCGGAGACGCTGATGCAGCCTGGCAATCTCCGTTCGCAGCTGCGCGCGCATACCTGCGTCGAGACCTGAAAGCGGCTCCTCGAACAGCAACAGTTCCGGCTGACGCACGATCGCGCGAGCGATTGCGACGCGCAGGCACTCTTCACCCGAAAGTTGTTTTGGTTTTCGCTCGCGCATTTCTTCCAGCCCGAGAATTCCGGCGGCATCCGCGATCCGTTTCTCGATCTCGGGCTTCGGGAATTTCCGAAGTTTCAGCGCGAAGGCGAGATTCTCGAACACGGACATTTGCGGATAGAGCGAGGGATTTTGGAATACCATCCCAATGCCGCGATCGTTTGGCGGCAGATCGTTGACACGGCGTTTGCCGATGAAAACCTCGCCTTTCGATGTCTCCTCGAGGCCCGCGATCACGCGCAACGTCGTCGCGTTGCCCGATGCTGGCGGGCCTGCCAGGACAACGAATTCGTGGTCATTCAGCTCGAGGCTGAGGTCGTTGACAGCTGTCACATCGCCAGCGTTCGCGCCGCGAGAGACCGTTGAGACGCTTCGAAGGGTGACTTTGGCCATGAAGGGAACGATCGGAAGCGGCGACGCTGCTCCGACCGGGCGCACAACTATGGTTCGACGCGATGGACGGTCAACCGTCTCACAGGATGAACGTCGTCAGGTGAAGGGCAGCGTGACGATTTGCACCTGTGTGGCCACTGGTTCAGAGCCGGCACGAGCCCGCAACCGCGTGCCAATCGAATTGAAACCACGCTTCACATATCCAAGAGCAATGTACTTTTCCAGCCGGCGGCTTTCGGTCGTGCTCGTGATCACGCCGACATCCTTCTCGTCGTTTTCGGGAGAAAGCCGCATCTGTACTCGCAAGGGCGCGCCCGCCACGCTGGTCAGGCCGCAAAGACGTTTGTTCGTTTGTCCTGACATTTTCATGCGCGAGATCACTTCCTGCCCGATATAGCATCCCTTGGCGTAATCGATGGCTTGCGCTTCGAGGTTGGCTTCAACCGGAATGATTTCCTCCGTCAACTCGTGTCCCCAACGGGGAACGCCCTGCTCAATGCGCAAGCGTTCCGCGCAGTCTTCGTTACAAAATGAGAGGCGTTCCGAAAGCTGCTGCACGGCGCTTTGATGTGCGGAGGACTCGACCCAGATATCCCAGCCGCTCTGGCCGAAACGATTCGCGGCCGTGACGCTCCATTCGTTAGGCAAATCCACCTGTGCCTCCACCAGCAGATGGAACAGGCTCCACTCCACGGTCACGTCTTCAAGCTGCACGTCGTCGGCGATGATGTAACGCTCAAGCCGTGCGCTTAGGCTCTCGCGCAGAGCCGCATCCGCATCGATGAAAAACCCTTCGCCCGTCTCGCGGATGTAAACGTGAGCGTTCAGTTTTCCCTTTACGTTCAGCACAGAAGCTTGCATCGCCGAGGCTGCGCTGCTCCTCCGAAGATCGTTTGTGATCTGTCCATTGAGGAAGCGCAGACGGTCCACACCTGTGATCCGATATTTCGTTCGGGCCGAGAGATCGAAGAACATGCTTATCAATGTATCCATGGCTGGAGACGGATGGGGCAGCGAATTACTGCTCGTCCTTGCGGCGCAGCAACCGGGCGAGAAACCCGCGCGGCACATCGACGGCCGGGGTCGATCGGGTCGGCACGGGTTGCGGCTCGATCCGCCATTGGGGCCTATCGGCTTCTGGGGAATCGCTAACGGGTTTCTGATCCCCCTCGGGCGCTGACCCTGGCTCAGGCATTTCCAGAGCGGCTGGCTCATCGAGCGACCGAAAAGTTTCAGCATCCGGCTTCCGCTGGAATTGTGCTTCTTCACTGCTATCGGAGGTCGGCCCTGGAGCGCAATAAACGCCCGGTTCGGCTACCGTCTCAACTAAAGCCGCGCTGCTCGCGACTTCCGGTTCAACGTGATTCTCCGGCGGCCCCGCCAGCAGCATTTCCTCGGCGGCGCGCAGGTCCTGATCGCCCATCGACGCTCCCTGAGCCGTCCGTTCGGAGAGCTCTAATTGCCGCTCTGCCTTCGCTCGTTCGTTCTTGCCAGATCCGCCTTCGCCAAAATATTGCCGCGCCACAGAGGAAAAATCGTCGTCGCCGCGACCTTCCCGCACTTCGATTTCGAGACGATCCCTTGCCGCCGTGGTCGCTGGAATTTCGAGATCATAGGAAAGCGCAACCCGTGTTGCGATTCGCATGTCTTTCAGCATGTGCTTGGCCGAGAAATGCGGTTCGAAGTCGCCTTCGATGATCTTCGGCATCTTAAATCCGAGCGTGCCTGAGTGGATCGCGTTGCTACGGAGCGCAGCGCAGAATTTCTCCGCGGAAATGCCAGCACGATCGGCTAGTGCAAGAGCCTCGATCGCGACCTGCACCGTCGTCCCGGTAATCATGTTGGTGGCGATCTTTACCGTGGTCGCATCACCGATCGCCCCGATCATAAGAATTTCTTTGCTGCTCGCTTCGAGAACAGGGCGCGCAAGCCGCAAAGCAAGCTCGTCTCCGCCGATGTAATAAACCAACTCTCCTTTCTCCGCCGCGTTTTTGCTGCCTGTGAAAGGCGCGTCCAGAAACTCAGCGCCCCGGCGTAGCACATTCTCGGCCGCTGACCGCATCGACTCCGGCGCGACCGTACTGTGGGCGAGAACGATGTGATGTGCGCCGAGCGCCGGCATCATCTGTCTGGTCGTCGCAAGAAGAGCCTCGTCATCGGCCACAAAAATCTGGATGAAATCGCAGACTTCCGCCAATTCACGCGGCGAGCCCACGAAGTTCGGATACGGGCGCGGAGTGCGGTTCCAGACGAATACCTGAAACCCGTGCTGCCGAAGCTTGTCGGCGACTCGTTGACCGATAATCCCGAGTCCGATGACTCCAACGTTTTTTTGCGCGCGGCGTGGCATGATGAAGAGAGGAGGACGGATCGGCCGCCGCCCCAGCCGCAAAAATCACGGCAAACAAGAAGGGGCGCAAACCGGAAGTTCTCGGTGGCGCGGCTTTATGGGAACAACTGCAAAAAATCGGTCACGCTGAGACGTGCAACCACTCCGGACAGAGCGGCGTTGCGCGTTCGGTTTTCTACTTCGGTCGCAATCTCGTGTTTCACCTCGTCAAAGCTCATTTCGCGAGGCGGGCGCACGTCGGTGACCTGCGCGATGTGAAAGCCAAGGTGGGAGCGAAACGGCGGGCTGATCTGGCCGGGGCGCAGCTTTGCGACTACAGAGAAGAACTCAGGGGGAATTCGCTCGGCACAAATAAAACCGAGATCGCCTCCGCGCTTCTTCGATGTTTCATCTTCGGAGACTTCCGCCGCGAGCTGCGCAAAATTCGCCCCCTCCGCGAGTGATTTGGCAAAAAAATCGATCAGCTTCCGCTTCGATTCCACCTCTTCAGGCGGGGTTGCGGAATGGGCGGCAAGGAAGATATGACTGACGCGAGAACGCGCAGGTTGCATGGATTCGCCTGGATGTTCGCGGGCGTAGGTGCGGTAAATCTCTTCGCTTTTCTGCAGAGCTGGCGCGCTTCGCTTTTCGAGCCATTGCACACCGCGCAATTCATCGGCGATCATCTGGCAAAACTGGTTTTCTGAAAGGCTGCCCCCCTTCAGCGCCTGCCTGAATGCGCGCTCGTCGCCGAATTGAGCGCGCAGGATCGCTTCAGCGGAATCGACCTCGAATTTTGAAACTATTTCGTGTTCATCGACTGAGCGGAGATTAGCCGCCGCGATGGCCGCTCGAACTGATTCGGCATCATGGCCTTCAACATCAGTCTCGTAAATGCCGGCGCCGCGTACTATCGCGAGCAGCTGGCCACGCGCGAACCAGCGGCCAATCGTTTGACGACAGATTACCGACCTCACCACGACTTCACTGCAGGCCAGCCCGGCGGCGAGGCCGGCCACGACCACTGAGGTCACCGATAGCGCCCGCTTCATTTCAGCGCGATCTGCGAAAGGTAGTAAGCCGTCACCGCGCCGACGGTTTGCAGACTGGCTGCGCTCAGCTTGTCGATCGTGTCTTCGGCTGTGTGCCACGGCGGATAGTCGAAGTCGATCAGGTCGATTGTCGGTATTCCTGCAGCGTTCAACGGCGTGTGGTCGTCCGTAATGGCACCAGGCGAATACGAGAAGTGAGCGCGTGCCCCTAAAGCATCAGCAGCGGCGAAAACACCTTTCGTTAGCGCGGCTGGCGAATCGGGCGGCAGCGTGACGGTGAGCGACCGATCTCCAATCATATCAAAAAGAATACCGCCACGGAATTTGCCTGCCCCGTTGCGCTCGCTGAGCTGCTTCGCGAAATGTCGGCTGCCATAAAGGCCGTCCGTTTCGGAAAAGCTTTCGTAAGCTTCTTCTCCGTCAAAAAAAACCAGCTGCAACCGGCGCGCAAGATCGGGCTGCGCTGCCAGAATGCGCGCCATTTCGAGCAACGTCCCGGTGCCCGATCCGCCGTCGTTCGCGCCGACAAAGCGGATGGTATCGAACGTCTTCGTGTCGTAGTGGGAACAAAGCAAAAAGCTGGAGTTCGACGCTCGCCCGGTCGGTTTGCCCGGGAATTCCGCGACGATATTGACGAAGACAACGTCGCCGCGCGGAGTGCGGTCGGTAAATTCTTGCCGTGTCGACTTCCAGCCAAAGGATTCAAGCTGGCGAATGATGTATCCACGAGCTTGTTCAAGCGCAGGCGACCCCGGCACGCGCGGGCCAAAATCGACCAGGCGCTCGACATGGGACAAAGCACGCTCGCCCGAAAATTGTTCCCAGACTTTTAGCGCGGAAGGCGTTGGCGATGTGCTTTTTTCGTGGTCGCACCCGCACAAAACGAGCGCGGCCAGAAGATGCAACGGAACTGCGGCGCAGCCTCGCATTGGGTAGCGGTTTGGACGGAGCGCTAGCTGTCGCTCCTCGGCAAACCGAGGGCGGAAAGAATGCGTTGCAGATCTGCGTTTCCGTAGTAATCGATTTCGATTCGGCCCCGCTTCTCGCCGTGATGCAGCGCGACGCGCGTCCCGAGGTGCTGCTGCAAGCGATCCTGCAGGTCGCTCAAACCAGCTGACATGATGGTTTCAGTGACGCCCAGCCGTTTCCGGCGGGCAAGCGTGGTGCCGAGCTGCCGCGCAACCATTCGTTCGGCGTCGCGCACCGTGGCGCTGCGCCGCAATATCGTCTCTGCGACGGCAAGCTGTTCTTCCTGTGACTTGAGCGCGAGAAGCACTTTTGCGTGACCCACACTCAGTAGCTCCTGCGTCACCCACGATTGTATCTGCTGAGGTAAATCGAGCAGGCGCATCGTGTTCGCGACCGCGGCGCGGCTGCGGCCGACTTTTTGCGCGATATCTTCCTGTCGCAGTCCGAACTCGCCTGCAAGTCGCGCGTAGGCCTGCGCTTCTTCGATCGCATTCAGATCGGCGCGCTGGAGGTTTTCGACTAAGGCGAGTTCCAGTACCTCAAGGTCCGACGCTTCACGCACAATTACCGGGACCTGGGTGAGGCCGGCTGCCTCTGCCGCGCGCCAGCGCCGCTCACCCGCGATAATTTCGCTTCGACCGTCGACCTGCCGCACGACGAGCGGCTGGATGATTCCCTGCTGCCGGATTGACTCAATCAGCTCTTGCAGCGTGTCTGGGGGGAAATCCTTCCGCGGCTGGAGCGGGCTGGCAACAACGCTGGAAAGCGGGAGATGGTGAACTTTCTCGCCGGTCTCGGGCTCGATTCGCGGGAACGCAGGGCGCGCGCTGATCAGTGCGCCGAGGCCTTTGCCGAGTGCGGATTTCGCCATGCACCGTCAGGGTATCGGAACCGATTGTCAGGTGCAACAGGATCAAGCCGGTCGGCTCGAGCACAAGCAGATTAGCGACCCATTGCGAATGCCAGGCCCGCCGGTTAGCGTCGGCCGATGCCGCCCAATCCACTCGTCTTCACCCTGGGCCATTCACCAGATCCCGATGATGCCTTCATGTTTTACGCTATGGCCGAACACGAAATCGACCTGCGCGGCCACCAGTTCGAGCACCGGCTCGAAGATATTCAGACGTTGAACGAACGCGCCACGCGCGGCGAGCTGCACATTTCCGCCATTTCAATCCATGCCTACGCCTACGTAAGTGATCGCTACGCTCTTCTGCCATGCGGCGCGAGCATGGGCGACGGCTACGGACCCATTGTGGTGGCCACGCAGACAGACGGGCTCGGACCGAACCCGTCGGACGCCGAAATCCGTCAATGGCTGCGCGGGCGGACGATCGCGATACCGGGAAAAATGACGAGCGCCTATCTCGCGCTACAACTTTATCTCGGCAGATTCGAACATCTCGTTGTCCCGTTCGATCGGATTTTTGGTACGGTAAAAACGGGAGGCGCCGCGGCGGGTCTCATTATCCATGAGGGGCAGCTGACCTACGGGCAGGCCGGGTTCGTGAAGATCATCGATCTCGGCGCCTGGTGGAAACGCGAAACCGGCCTGCCGCTTCCCCTCGGCGGCAATGTCCTGCGCAGGGACATTCTTCCGGCAGTGCAGCGCGATCTGCTCGCCATTATGCGGGAAAGTATTGATTACGGCTTAGCTCATCGCGAGCAGGCGGTGCGGCATTCGATGCCATACGCGCGGGACATAGGCGAGGCGCTCGCCGATCAATTTATCGGCATGTATGTCAACGAGTATACGCGCGACTATGGCGAGCGCGGTCGAGAAGCCATCATTCGCTTTCTCGGCGCTGCTCGCGAGCGAGGCTATCTCGATCGGGCCGTTGACGTCCAATTCGTGGCCTGAAGTCCGATCAGCGCAACGAAAAGCTGCGGCTCTCTATTTGCGCGCTTTATCGTTCTTGTCGGACTTGGAAGGGTGCGCTGCCTGTTGTGCAAATGCCTTCACGCGCTCGAACTCCTTTTGAAAGCCGTTCGCGAAATCGTGCGTGCCGTACTCGAAAAGAACGACAAAGCAAAACGTGAAAAACGCAAAGAGGAGGATCCAGAATAGACCGCGGATCAACGACATGGCTGCGAGGCTAACCGATTGACTCTGATCGGTCAACGCATCGCTGCGGGGCAAACTAGCCATTGAACGACGGGTCGGAACTGCCATGCTTTGCAGCGCGATGCGCGTGCCCCTGCTGGACTTGAGCGAACAGTATCGCGCACTGGCTGAGCCGATCCGCTCCGAGATCGATCAGGTTCTAGACAGCCAACATTTCATCCTGGGCCCCAAAGTGGCCGCGTTGGAAGAGGCGATCGCCCAATACTGCAATGCACCCCACGCAATCGGTGTCTCTTCCGGGACGGACGCACTGCTCGCGATCCTTATGGCCCTTGAGATCGGGCCCGGCGACGCCGTCATCACCACGGCCTACACCTTTTTTGCCACGGCTGGCTGTATCGCACGCGTCGGCGCACGGCCGCTCTTCGTCGATATCGATCCCACGACCTTCAACATTTCGCCGGCAGCGGTCGAGCGCTTCATCGAGGAGCATTGCCATTCGGGGCCGAATGGCTGCCTCGTTGACGAGCACGGCGCCCAAGTTCGCGCCATTGTGCCTGTGCATCTCTTCGGTCTGTGCTGCGAGATGGATCCACTGCTCGACCTCGCCGCACGCCACCAGTTGCGCTTGATCGAAGATGCCGCGCAAGCGATCGGCGCCGAATATCCGCGGTCGTCCGGCGCCGCGCGCGCAGGCACGATGGGGGAATGCGGCTACTTCAGCTTCTATCCTTCGAAGAATCTCGGCGCGGCTGGAGATGCCGGCTTGATCGTGTGCCACGATCACGGATTGGCAAACAAGCTGCGGGTCTGCCGTCAACACGGCATGGAACCTCGCTACTTTCATCACTCTATCGGCGGGAATTTCCGGCTCGACGAAATTCAGGCGGCTATCCTGAGCGTTAAATTGCCGCGACTCGACGCTTGGTCCGCCGCACGCCGTAGTGTCGCCGACGCTTACCGCGAAGAGTTTAGCCGTTGCGGCCTGATCAATCAGCTCACGTTGCCCTACGAGCCGTTTCGGAATCACGGCCTGACGAACCACCACATTTTTCATCAGTATGTCATCTCAACTGATCGGCGCGATGCGCTGCAGCAGCACCTAATCAAAAAAAATATCGGCACGGCCATTTACTATCCGCTTGGGTTACATCAGCAGGAATGTTTTGCATATCTCGGCTACAGCGCCGGGGATTTGCCCGAGACGGAGCGGGCGGCGCGCGAGACGCTCGCGCTTCCGATTTACCCGGAACTGCCACGAGAATCCGTCCGCTACGTCGTCGATTCGATTGCAGAGTTCTTCCGCGAGTCTCGCTCTGGCTAGCCAACTGGCGGACCCGAGGCCGGCAAGATCCCAAAACACTTGCGACGCCGTGCAGCCAAGCCTATATCATCGCTCCCGCCAACGGGTAGGTACCGAAGTGGCCAAACGGGGCGGACTGTAAATCCGCTGGCTTACGCC
Source organism: Chthoniobacterales bacterium (assembly GCA_040005675.1). Classification (GTDB taxonomy): domain Bacteria; phylum Verrucomicrobiota; class Verrucomicrobiia; order Chthoniobacterales; family UBA10450; genus JACCXL01. Next base: position 7,363 of record JBDTYN010000184.1, on the reverse strand, counting down.
TTCGCTGGTTCGAATCCAGCCCTGCCCACGTCACCGCCCGAGCCGGTGTTCCTACCGGCGCTTGCTTTTCGAGCCTCCACGAGATTTGCCGCCGGATTTTCTGCCGCTCGACTTCGCGCGACTCGACGCCCCGCGCCCGGATTTTCTGCTCGACTTGCTCCTGGCTTTCGCCGCGCTCGATTTTTTGCTGCGCGATTTGCTGCTACTGGATTTTTTACTGGTGGATTTGCCGCTCCTGGGCTTGCCCCCGCGGGATTTGCTGCTCGACTTGCGGCTGCTCGATCTTCCACCCCCGGATTTCTTGCTAGCCGACCTGCTGCCGGTCGATTTTCTGCTTCTCGACGCGCTGGCGCCGGATTTTTTACTGCTGCGCGCCGGCCCGGTGCGAGAGCTAGTCTTGGATCGCGGAGAGCCAGAAGGTTTGCTGCTCGAAGATTGAGAAGCGCCACCCAATTGACCTTTCCCAATCTGTTTTCCGGCGACAGCCCCAATGACGCCCCCTACGACTGCGCCGACAGGACCTGCGATACTGCCAATAACCGCACCGGTAGCGGCTCCGGCAGCTTCTTTGGAAATGGAGGGCACCTGGATCTTGTCTGATTCGTTACTTTGTGAGGGAGGATTGTTTTGTTCGTCGGCCATAATGGTGGTGGGCAAGGGGTTGATGTGAATCTCGCGCCTGAAATTATATCGGTATCGCAGGCGGTGAAGGTTGTAGCGGCAAACAGAATCTGTAGCTGTCGCGCGGTTACATAACAACAAAAAAGCGCCTGATTTTCATCAGGCGCTTTTCGAAAAAACTTGCTGTTATCGGCCGCGCCGTTGTCCGCCGCCGCCATCACGACGTCCGCCGGCACCACCGCCGCCGCCGTAGCCGCCGCCACCTCCACCGCCGTAACCACCGCCGCCACCGCCGTAGCCGCCGCCTCCACCGCTGCGGCCCCCACCACCATAGCCGCCGCCACCTCCGGGTGGACGAGCTTCGCGGGGACGAGCTTCATTCACGGTCAGCGGGCGCCCTTCGACGGTTTTTCCGTTCAGGTCAGCGATCGCCTTTTGCGCATCCTGCTCGGACGTCATTGTGACGAAAGCGAAGCCGCGCGATTTGCCGGTGAACTTGTCTTGCATGAGCGCGACTTCCTGAACCGGCCCGGATTGAGCGAAAAGATCCTGAAGATCAGTTTCGGTCGTGTTGAAGGAAAGATTTCCTACGTATAGTTTGGTTGCCATCTGAGTTTACTCTGGAAAACGCCGCCCGGTCACTGTTCCCGCTAATCGGATTTCAAATCGCCACTGAATAAACTCAACTGACAATCCACCAACTTCCCGAGCTTCCATTCTCCTTCGGCGTATTTAGTACGGGCTTTCGCAGGGAAAGCAAATGGAATCGAGTCGCCGGTTCCGTCTCAGAAAATGCCCGCCTCTAACTCAACAAATAGAGAGAGACAACGCGCTCGGGTGGCCGTTGTCGCTGCTGGCATAGTTAGCCCCCTCGGCTTTGGATTGCGCGAAACTTTCGCGTCGCTCGAACAGGCGCGGGACTGCATCTCGCCGGTCACCCGTTTTTCTGTGGCGGAATGCCGGTGTCAAACCGCCGGGCAGATCGCGGACGATCGGCTGGCGAGCGAAGCTGGAAGCGTCCAACGGTCGAAGCGCTGGCACCGGGCGGCGCAGATGATGGTGGTCGCATTGCGCGAGACTCTCGAGCAAGACCCCCATTTTCGGCCCGAGCTGGCTGTCGTCGGTACCACGAGCGGTGGAATGACTTTCGGCGAACAATATTATCGATCCCTTCACACCGGTGGGAGGCTGCACGGCGCCGCATCGCTGGTGGCAAATTATCCGCCGCAAAAACCGGTGATCGATGCGCAGGAGGCTTTCGGAATTTCGGCCCCTTGTCAGGTCATCGCGAACGCATGCGCTTCCGGCACAAATGCCATCGGGCACGCTTTCGAGTGTATCCGCTCGGGTCGTTATCAGCGGATTTTAACCGGCGGTTACGACGCGCTCTCGGAGCTCGTCTTCGTCGGATTCGATTCGCTCCAGGCGTCAACGGCCGAGAAGTGCCGGCCATTCGATCGCGGCCGCACCGGCCTGGTCCTGGGCGAAGGGGCGGCGATCATGGCGCTCGAGAATTTCGCATCCGCACAATCCCGCGGCGCTAAGATCCTCGCGGAAATAGTCGGATACGGGATTTCAACCGACAACCATCACCTGACACAGCCAAACCCAAATGGGATCGGGGCCCGCCAGGCGATGCAAGGCGCTCTGAAGAGCGCCGGCCTCGAAGCAAACCGCGTCGATTATATCAATGCCCACGGAACGGCTACGCCTTTCAACGATGCTGCGGAGGGCAAAGCCATCGCAGATCTCTTCGCGAACGTCCCGGTAAGTTCGACGAAAGGAATGATGGGCCATTCCCTCGGCGCAGCCGGCGCCATCGAAGGGGTCATCGGTATTCTCGCGCTAGGAGAGCAACTGCTCCCCGCAAACCTTCATTTTGAAGAGGGCGATGCGGGTCTACCGCTCAACATCGTGGCAAATGAGCCGCGCCGGGCGCCAATCCAGACGGTTTTGTCGAATTCGTTCGGCTTTGGGGGCACGAACGCTTCAGTGATTTTTCAAACGAACGCGGCATGAGCATTAGGCTCGCCGGCATGGGCTGGGTAACACCGCTCGGCCGTGGAATCGGGCAGGTCTGGGAAGCGTTGCGAAGAGGCGAACGAGCGAACACAGAGCAGGTGTCGAGTCCGCTTAACGAGCGGACTTATCCCGTTTATCGCGTCCCGCAGAGCGCAACTGCCACGCTCCCGCCGCATTCGCGCCTACGTCGCTCCAGCGCGATTTCGCGTTTCGCAGTTGCCGCGGGCCTGGACGCGCTGGAGGAGGCTGGATTAAAGCTTGATGCTGAGGCGGCCGCGCGGACCGCGCTTGTTTTTGCCAGCGCGAATGGCGGCGTCGTCTACACGAAACGGTTTTATCACGAGGTGGTGGAAACGGGCGCGCGCGCGGCAAGTCCGTTGTTGTTTCCCGAAACAGTTTTTAATGCACCGGCAAGTCATCTTGCGGCAATTCTCGGGATCACCGGCGCGAGTTACACAGTTGTAGGTGACGGCGCCGTTGGTCTGCTGGCCATGAAGATGGCGGAGGATTTGATGGCGAGCGAAGCGCTTGATCAATGCCTGGTCGTAGCAGCCGAAGAAGTAGACTGGCTGCTCTGCGATGCATACCGCCGCTGGCGTTTACTCCGAGCCACCGCGCCGGTTGAACCGTTTGCTCTGCCAGCGCGAGGAACGATTCTCAGCGAAGGCGCGGGCGCGCTCGTGTTGTCACGCGCCGGGGATGTTCGCCTCGAGCAGGTGGATCCCGGTTCGAATTTCGCCAGGCAACGTGAGGCACCGACGCATGTGGGACGTGTTGTTGCAAACCTTGCCGGTTCCGAAATCGACCTTGTCAGTGCCAGTGCAAACGGAACGTTCGTTGATGAGGCCGAACGCCGCGCCTTCGCCGAATATTGTCCGCACGCGCGAGTCTACCCGATAAAAGGTGCACTAGGCGAAGGGGTCGGAGCGGCCAGCCTTTGGCAAGTGATCTGCGCAGGGCAAGCTCTCCGGACGAATACTCTGCCGACCGCGTCGCAAACCGTTTTGCACGCCGGAGAGGTGACAGTTGATGCGAGAGTCGAGCGCCACGCCTTTGGCCGTGCCATCGTCTCTGCTTGCGGGCTCAACCAGCAGGTCGCAGGCCTGGCTCTCTCGCTCGCAAATTAAAGCAGTGCAAGCGCGGGCGGGGTTTTACCTTTGCAACGCGAGTGCTGCTTTGTACCCTTCGGCATCCTTCGATGCGTAAGCTGCTGCTCCTTCTCGCTTTTCCGATGCTGACAGCGGGACAATCGGCGCGCGCCGAGGAGTCGAAGCTGACCGACCAGCCGGTTGAAATCAACTCGTCCGGCGGGACGAATTATGAGAACGGCATTGCCACCGCCCGTGATGATGTCGCGATTCATGCCGGCGACACGGACATCTATGCCGATTCCGCCCGCTACGACACCCATAGCCACGACGTTTTTGTCGAAGGGCATGTGCGAATTTATCGCGACGTTACTTTCTACATCGGCGACAAGGCGGTTTATAACCTCGACACGAAACAAATCCGCGCCACCAACATGCGGACCGATCGCGATCCGTATCTCGTCAGTGGTGAAGACGTGACGAGCGACGCCGAAGGGCAATATATCGTCCGTAACGGCACTTTCACGACCCACGATTCTTCCGATCCCGACTTCCGGCTGCGTGCTCACAAGGTGCGCATCTACGAGAAAGACCGAATCGTTTTTCAGAACGTCACGCTCTACATCGGGAAGGTGCCGGTCTTTTGGTGGCCTTATCTTTACCAGTCGCTCGACGATTCGTTCAGTTTTCTCGTTTCTCCCGCGTATCTGAGTTCCTGGGGGCCATCGCTGTTGACCTCTCTTACCTTCCCGATTACCGACAATATCAAAGGCCGCGTGCGACTCGACTATCGAAGTCGCCGCGGCGTCGCCCTTGGATTCGACTCGGAAATCGAGTACGGAAAAGACAACAGCAGCTACGCGAAAATCCGCAGCTATTATATTCAGGATCAGAATCCGCTGCTGAATCAGACATCAGTCCCGCGCGGCCAGGTGCCGACGGGGCGCTATCGTCTCTCGCTCGAGGATCGCACTCAGTTTACCGACGATATATCGGGCATCATCGATATCACGAAACTAAGTGATCCGTACGTGTTGCAGGATTTTTACCAGAGCGATTTCCGCCTCGATCCCAAGCCGGACAGCGTCGTCGCAATCACGAAGTCCGACCCGATTTACACCCTCACCGGCATTACCCGGTTCGAGGTCAACAGTTTCTTCGAGCAAACCGAACGCCTCCCGGAAATTGTTCTCGACATCAAACGGCATGCTCTCTTTGGGGGTCCAATTTTTTACGAGGGCGAGACTGGCTTCGCGAATCTCCTCCGCAACTTTCCGAAGGACTCCCCGTTGCAGGATTACGATACTATCCGGCTCGACACCTTCCATCAGCTCCTCTACCCGAATACCTACTTCGGCTGGTTGTCTGTGGTGCCGCGCATTGGTATCCGCGGCACCTATTACAGCACGACGCGCGACGTCAGCGGCATTCCACTTCCTCCAAATACGAATCCGTTCCTGCCGGATTTCCTGCTGCCTCCTGTTCCGACATCGGACCAACCACTCATCAACGCCGGCGATAAATTCCGCACCGTCTTCAACACCGGAGTAGAAGCATCGTTTAAAGTTTCGCGCGAATGGGAGGAGGTCCAAACCCGGACGCTCGGTCTCGACGGTCTGCGGCACATTGTCCAGCCGTTTACGAATTTCTCCTTTGCCTCGAACAGCGGGGTCGATCCCGCCGAGATTTTGCAGTTCGATCGTTATCAGCCCTCCACCCAGCTTCGCCCGATCGACTTTCCCCAGTTTACCTCCGTCGATTCGATCGATAGCTGGACGGTCTGGCGTGTGGGCGTGCGCAACCGGCTGCAAACGCGGCGCGATGACTTGACCATTAATTGGATGGAACTCGAGACGTATCTCGACGTAAACTTCGACAACCCGTTCGACAAAACGCGTTACTCAAATTTGTTTAATAAGTTGCGCTTTTCGCCGGTGCCGTGGGCGTCGCTTGTCATTAACTCACAGCTCCCGGCGTTCGACCGCGGCTTCAGTGAGGTAAACACCAACATCACGGTGCAACCGATCGCGAACCTGCAATTGAATGTCGGCCACCGTTACCTGAACGAAAATCCATTCTTCGCCAATAGCAGCCTGTATGTCTTTGGCGGTTACTACCGCGTGAACGACAACTGGGGCGTGAGCGTGCAGGAACAATATGAAGCGACGACCGGCATACTTGAACAGCAGCGCTACTCCATCAACCGCGATTTGACGAGCTGGGTGGCATCGTTAGGAGCGGTCATTCGCAACAACGCGGGCGTGAACGAATACGGGGTGCTCCTCACCTTCACGCTGAAGGCTTTCCCGAAATTCGGCTTCGATCTGAATTTCGATCCGTCAGGCGCCGGAGAAGGGCAATAGAGAATGGCGCGATCGAGATTGCAATTGGCGCGATTTTAGCTGTTCGTTCGGCTCCCGCGCAAGCTGGCGATTGGCTCCTCATCTTTGTCATGGATCTCTCCATTATCGGTTCCGGTTATGTCGGTCTCGTCACGGGCGCTTGCTTCGCTGACGTGGGCCATAATGTCGTTTGTGTCGACAACGATCCACGAAAGGTCGAAGCCCTCCAGGCCGGGAAAATCCCGATTTACGAGCCCGGGCTCGAAGAAGTCATCCAGCGGAACGTTTCCGCCCAGCGTCTGCGTTTCACCGGTAGCATCAAGGAGGGCGTCGACAATTCGCAGGTGGTTTTCATCGCGGTGCCCACCCCGCAACAGCCGGACGGAAGTGTTGACCTTAGCTTCATTGAAAAAGTCGCACGCGAAATCGCCAGCGTCCTGACCGACTACCGCGTCATCGTCGACAAAAGTACGGTGCCGGTTAAAACCGGAGAGAAAGTCGCTGAGTCGATCAAGCGCTACAATCGGCACGGCGCGAAGTTCGACGTGGTGAGTAACCCTGAATTTCTGCGCGAAGGCTGTGCCGTCGCCGATTTGATGCATCCCGATCGCATCGTGATCGGCGCGCAGAGCGAGCATGCCATCGATTTGATGAAGAAAGTGTATGAGCCTTTCATGGCGCCCATTTTGGTCACCGACATCAACAGCGCTGAATTGATCAAGCACGCGGCAAATTCGTTTCTTGCTCTGAAAATTTCCTACATCAACGCGGTCTCCGCGATTTGCGAAGCGAGCGGCGCTGACGTCGAAAAGGTGGCGGACGGAATTGGGATGGACCGCAGAATTGGACGTAATTTTCTCAATGCCGGGATCGGCTACGGCGGTTCCTGTTTCCCGAAGGATATTGCCGCGTTCATCACCATCAGCGATCACCTCGGCGTGCCGTTCAACCTTCTCAAAGAAGTCCAGCGGATCAACGCCTCACAAAAGGAACGTTTCCTGAAAACAATCCGCGACGCGCTTTGGGTTTTGCGCGAAAAAAAGATCGCAGTTTGGGGTCTCACCTTTAAACCTGACACCGATGATATTAGGTCGTCGGTCGCGATCGAGCTAATCGGAGACATGTTGCGCGAAGGGGCGCACGTCACAGCATACGATCCAAAAGGGATGGAAAAGGCGAGGAGTATGAATGAGATCGCGAACGCGACTTTCGCGAACTCAGCACTCGAAGCCGTGGATGGCGCGGAAGCACTCGTGATTGCGACCGAATGGGCCGAATTTGCCAGTGTCG
>JBDTYN010000183.1:0-2426 GCA_040005675.1 Chthoniobacterales bacterium | reverse complement strand
GCTCGATGTGCTCGATCGAGTGACCCCGCTGCAGCGTTTCGTCCGTAGCAGGATCGGGCTGGCGCCATTCCCACTCGGGATGACGCTCGCGCAGAAACGGCACCGTTTGCGTGATCCGCGCGGGGCGCTCCGGGTGCCCGGCGAGTGAATATTCCGAGGAGCGCGCGTCGTGAAATATGACCATTGATCGAATCGTCGCGACACGAAACAGCGAAATCCGAAAATGCGCGAAGCCTTTCTGCCGCCCAAAGCGATCAATGTGAATTTTCCAGCCTTGTCAACTCGTCGCGCGAATCGGTAGTGGGACAGTTTGAAATAGAGATTTACCCACTATCCGCAAAACTCAGCGGCCCGATAGATGCCGCGATCGAGACCGCTGCCGGAGTATGAGAATGCGCCCGCCGTCGCCAATGTTGTGGCTCTTATCACATATGGCAGTGCCCTATATGAAGCGACATTTTCGATGATCGAATAATTTTGCGCGATGGGGAAGGGGGACATCGAAATTGCGCAGCCCGATGCCAGTGAGCGGCGCTTAGGGTCATCAGGTAAGCGTCGGGCTGAATCGCCACGCGGACGTTGTCCGAAGAGAGAAGTCGCCGGATTCGTTAACAAAGTGCAACGTGTTTTCCGCCGTTCCTGGCAAAAGCGCAAGCAGGGATAGAATAGCGCCGGCCGCTGGCCCATAGCGCATGCTCTGCGTCAGCGGCCATCGGACTGAGTCGGTGCCGAGTATTTGGAGGATAGTTCTGCAGAGCGGCGCCAGCGTAAGACAATCCCAAAAGAAGAGTTACCCCCCGACCTCAATACCGAGTCTTGCGTTCAGTCGCGAGTGGAGCAGGCTTAGGTGTATCACCTCATCAGAAAGGCGCAGATCGATTCTTCGCGACGGTCGCATCGGGACCTCGTAAATCGCTCCGAAACGGTCCTTTGGTGCGACACGGGGCTTGCCTCATGAAACGCTATCTTCCGTTCATCCTGATCGTGCTTGTCGCCGCGATCACCGGTGGAGCTGGGACAATGCTCCTTCGCGCGAAGCAGCGCGTGCTCGCCAACGCCGGGGGCCTCCGGACGCCATCCGGCAATGTCCAAATCAAGCCTCTGCATGTGTCTGGTCCGGCCAGCGCGCCGGTCACAATCGAAGAGTTTGGCGATTTCCAGTGCCCTTCGTGCGCAAACACCTCCAGTACGATTCGGGAACTCGCGAAAGACTACGGCGGACGATTGCGTGTCGTCTTCTGGCACTTCCCGCTCGCGCTCCACCGGCATGGACGCGAAGCAGCACTAGCCGCGGAGGCCGCTTCTCTCCAGGGGCGGTTCTGGGAAATGCACGACGCACTCTACGAGAATCAATCCTCGTGGAGCAGATCGCCGGATGTTGGCCCGCTCTTCAATGAGTATGCCGTGAAAGCTGGCCTGAATGTCGCGCGTTTCAGAAAGGACATGGACAGCCCGGAAGTCGCAGCACGTGTCGATCAGGAGCGAAATTATGGCACGAGTAGGGGAGTTCAGCGCACACCCACGTTATTCATCAAAGATCAGGAATTCCCTCCGCCCTTCACTCCGGAAAGATTGCGCGAGCGGATCGATGCCGCGCTGGCGGCCGCGAAAAGCTCCTGATCGTTTGCGACGATCGCGACCATGGCGACCAAAGGGAAAAAAATAACTGAGCGGACGCCGGAGGATGGGCTGGCCCGCGTCAGGATCATTTTCCATGCGATCGCCGCGTTGATCGCGCTGGCCGGCTTGGCGGATGCGACCTATCTGACTGTCGCGCACCTCGCCGGCGACCACTCTGTTTGCGGTCCGTCGGAGGGATGTTTCATTGTTCTCGGCAGTATCTACGCCTCCATTCATGGAGTTCCAACGGCCGCACTCGGAATGGTCGGCTATTTCGCTGCGTTCAGCGCGGCCGTGCTTGCCTTCGGCTACGCGCGTGCGCGATTTTTCCTCCTGGGCGTTGTTGGCGCGATGTTCCTTGGCACGTTGTGGCTGCTCTATCTACAGGCGTTCGTCCTCCATGCGTTCTGTCCGTTGTGCCTGCTTTCGGCTGCCTTCACGTTTTGCCTGGCCGGTTTGGTCTTGGCGGCTCCTTCCTCCCGTTCTGGGGCCGTCGCCGCTGAAATACCCGCCGTCCGCAAAGAGCGCGGCTCGTGAACTTTCGCTCTTCGTTTCCGACTCCACGAGACCATCCGGTCGAGCCGTCAAAGTGCGCGCTCCTGGAACGGACCGCCCAGACACGTTCGGAACATCTCCGCCGCCTCGAGTGGATGCAGTCTGGCTCGTCCCAACTGGCGGATTCGACGGCGCAACGGGTTCAAAATTTGCGAAATATTTCTGAAAAAAAAGTAAAATAAAGCGTGACACGCCACGGTTCGCCAAATAGAACTATCTTAGCCAGCGAATGCTCGTTGGCCCAGCCTCAC
>JBDTYN010000182.1:0-11283 GCA_040005675.1 Chthoniobacterales bacterium | reverse complement strand
TTTTCCAGCGTGTAATCGGGAATTTCGCCCGCCAGAAGTTTGCGCGAAAGCTCCTGCTCCCGCGCGAGATCGTCGGGGTGCGTGACGTCCGCCACTGTCATGCGGAGCAATTCCTCTTCAGCGTATCCACCGAGCGCGCAGGCTCCCGGATTTACCGCGATGAAATGTCCGTCCGCGGCGATCTGCACGATTCCGATGTGCGCCTGCTCGAACATGGCGCGAAAGCGCGCCTCGTTTTCGCGCAGCGCCCGTTCGGCCTCTCGCCGGTCCGTGATATCGCGCGTGACTCCCGCGACTGCTTCTACGCGGCCATCATCCGTCAGAACTGGAAAAAAAATGTACTCATATTGACGCGAGCCGATTGCGCTCGTGTAGGGCGTTTCGTCCTTCAACGGGCGGCGCGTCTCGATCACCTGCTGGATTTGGCGCTGCAGTTTGGCCGCCAGGTCCGGCGGGTAATCCAGCTCGTGGAAGTTCCTGCCTATCGCCTCCTCCCGAGTCTTCTGCCAAAGATCGAGGAGAGATTGATTCGCGTAAGTGAATCGCCCATCGAGGTCGAAGTGATAGATGAAATCCGTCACTGCGCCCATGACGGTGGTGAGTTTGCGCAGCTGATTTTCCAACTGCTTCGAAACTTCTTCCTGCCCCCCATCTGCCGCGCGTTTCTGGCGCGGGAAATCGACGGAACTCGCGGTGGTCGCTGCCCGGTTCTTCGGGTGACGACCCTTCACCCCGCCAGCGCGCGCCTTCGCTCTCGTCTCGTGGTTTGTGGCTGGATTGAGAGCAGACATAGGCGTTGCTTAAGGGTGGGGCACCTGATCGCCCGATGCAATCGCGTCGAGGGTACCCTCTCCTAAAGGTAACGCGGCTCCCGTGCCCTTTGGCCTCTGTCGAGTTTAATCTTTCCGATGGAGCACAGTCCGAAGAGCTGTGGCCGGAATTGCCGATCGGCTCCGCAATTACCGACTTGGTCGACAGCCTTGCTGGCTGCTCCGATGCCTCGCTTTACCTTATGAAAACACGTCTTTCGCAAGCCACGCTCGCTCTCGCCAGCAGTGCCAGACCTTGTTCTCGTTAGGCGTAAACCCCGCCCATACTAAATGCTTTTGCGGCTCTGCAGGCCGATATACAAGTTCGCCATGACAGTCTTGATACTCGGAATGTTTACGGCACTGGTCGGCGTCGTTGCCGCCTTTGTTGGCCGCTGCTGGCTACTCTTGATCGTGAGCATGTGCGTCATTATCACTAGCAGTATTCTTGGACAAATTCCGACGGTTTACCTCGCGACTCGGCTCAAATTCCGCGATTGGTCTTTGAGTGCGAAAAAGGCTTATAAGCTTGTCGCTAGCCATTTTCATGCACGCGGCGATGACGCAGACGACACGGAAGTCTTCCTCGGAGAGTATGTCGCAGAACTTGAGTACAGAGAGCGGCCACCATATTGGCGGACGCAGTACATGAGCCTACGTATATACTTCACCTGGGATTGTGAAACGCCTGCCACGCGATGTAGCAAACCGCGCCCCGCTGTGATGCGTGGCTTTCGTCTAGTTAGTCGGTCCAGCTTGCGGCCACGCGCGCTCTCGGGCGCGGTCGCTGATCTTGTGTCTCGTTAGACCGCATCACTAATAACCTGATGAAGAGTCGATTATCAACGGTTCTGATTGCGCTCGCCGTGGGTGGGCTGGTGGCCGGCGTCCCTTTCGGTGAGCTCTGTTACAAATGTCAGGAACCCACGTCCGAGGGCTGCGTGTGGGCAAAAGCCCTGTTGCCCGTCTCTTTGACAGTGGGCGCAGTCTTGGGGCTTGGTGCGTCGGTCATTGCCTTCGTGGTCGCGCGAGCCGTGCAACGACGGCGGCGGCGCGACGCGAGCATGCCAGCTAACGAGCGTTGAGCATGCGTGACCTCAATTGTGAAAATTACTCCAGTTCACCGGAAGTAGCCGACCCTGTTCTCCTGCGTAGAAAACACACTCAAATGGATCTCAAATTTTGGAAAGGCCTCCTCCTTGTGATCGCATCCCTTTTGACCACACGATTTACGCACGCGGGAAATGCCGCCACGCTTGATCTCGCAGCGGATGCCAACTTTCAGGCTTTTCTGGCAGCGTACATTTCTGCGGTCAATTCACGGAATATCGCCAAACTCGCAGAGCTGGCACATCCAAAGTGTCTGGTTGTTGTCACTCCGCAGAACAAGGACTTTTACGATTACTGGTTTACGAAGGAGACCAGACGAAATATCCCGCCTGACTGCAAACTTACTGTCACGGTTATTCCTGCTGACGGTGCATTGCCTTTTGAAAATATAGTATCGTATCCCATAAGGCCGACGCATCAAATCCAGCTGGATTTTGACTATGCTCCGAACAAGAGCGTATCCGTAATCCGTCAGCTCGTTCACGAAGGAGACAAATGGTACGAGGTCATACCCGCGAAAAAGGCGCCATAACCGCGTAACTAAGCCACGCTCGTTGCCTTCTTCGCACCGCTCAGTTGCCGCTGCCCGGCGCGGCTGTATCGTCTACCCCGCGGCTTCCCAGCGCACAGTATTTTTGTTAGCGGGCCTGCTCGCGTACGCTTTCGGAGTGGCTGATTGTGCGTCGCTAGACCTGCGGATGCCGTAACAATGAATGCACATGCCAAAGGATTTTTCGCTGCAGGCGTTCTCTCTACGTCCGTTGGCTTCTTCTGCGCTGCCCTTTTTCACGCTGAGCTCGCAAGCGGTTAGGGCGTCACTTTCCGCGGTGGCTACGTGGACCCCTCGCAGGCGTATGTCGGATCGGCTCTGTTTGTCATAGTGGGCCTGTACTGTTTTCTCCGGAGTATCGCGAGCATCGACGTCACAAAGTTTAAACAGGCGATGCAGCCAACTCGCGAAAGCTTTCGGAACCAACCACTGAGGGTCTCGAAATTAGAAAGGTGAAATGAGAAAGTAGAAAAGTTGAGGAGGATACTCGCTTTGATTCACCCTCTTTCGATCGCTCACCCTCCGGCCTTTCCGTTTATGTCGCGCCCTTTCGGCGGGCTCCCGATCATCGCGATCCTGTCATCCTGAGCCGCGCATTCGACTTACTGCGTTCGGTCAGGGCAGGCGCCGACGGCACAGGACCTCGCATAGGGAGATGGTGCGTGGTGGTGGTTTGGATGACGAAAGCTGCGAATGGGAGGTCCTTCGGCGCGCTGCGCCTGCCTCAGGATGACAGAACGGAACGCGCCCCAGGGCTGCCCCTGAGCGGCGCTGCCACAACCACCGGCCGGACGAAAAGCGATCAGTTCGTACCATGAAAACGAAAACTTTTATTCTCACTCTCGGAATCTTGGCCGCGCTTTGCACGCCGTGGCAGGGAGCGTTTGCTCAGGAAAAAGAGAAATCCCCCGCGAGCGAGAAAGGGGCGGGGAGCGACGCCATGTTCATCAAGAAAGCCGCCCATGGCGGAATGATGGAGGTGGAATTGGGGAAGATCGCGGCGGAGAAGGGGCAGAGCCAGGATGTGAAGGACTTTGGCAATCGCATGGTGAAAGATCATTCCAAGGCGAACGACCAGTTGAAGGAAGTCGCCGGGAAGATGAGTGCAAAAGTGCCCGGCAAACTAAACGCCAAGCATAAGGCAATGGTCGACCAGCTCTCCGCCATGTCGGGAGCAGAGTTCGACAAGGCCTACGTCAAAGCGATGATCAAAGACCACGAACAGGACATCGCCGAATTCGAAAAGGCCGACAAGGAAGTGAAGAACGCCGACTTGAAGAAGTTCATCGAGAACACGATTCCAGTCATGAAGGAACACCTGGAGATGATCAAGAAGTTCGACCAGGCCAAGAGCTAGGCGCCCGAAATCTGATTTGTAGTTACCCAGAGTTGGCATCGCGGTGTTCCGCACAGAAGTCGTTAATCTTCTGAGCGATGGCATCGCGAATCTTTCGCACCTGCTCCAGCTTTTCGGCGAGGCTGCCCTGCACCTTCGAAGGATTGGGGAACGGCCAATGCCTTCTGCGATGCGGCTGCGGGGCGCTGTTGTGAACGCAGATGAACAAGACTTTCGCCTTCATCGTGATTTTCAACGGCTTGCTAGAGCAAAGACGGCCGCCGGTTCGCAGCAGCTCTTCCGTAACGCGGCGAGCTTCTTCAGATCTCGGCGGAAAATGGCGTCGGAGCGCACGCAATCCCGCAGACACCTGAGATTGTTCTCGAGCTCCGACGCGCGTTTCTGCGGCAAGGAGTAGATCATCCAATTTCCCTCGCGGATGGCGACGACCATTTTCCTACTCCGCAGATAGGCCAGATGCTTGGAGACCTTCACCTGGGGTTCGCCCAGAATGCATTGGAAATGGCAAACGCAGAGGGGCGAGACCGTGAGCAGGTGCAGCATCCGCAAGCGCGTGCGGTCGCAGAAGCATTCGTAGATTTGGATCAGATCCATCGGAAACGATCAGCAGCAGCTCGAACCTGTTCCACAACAGGCCGGTTCCGCGGGCGGGCTCTGCGCGCGTTCGCGCGCGAGGCATTGGGTCCGTTTTTTCCCGAGGGCGATGTCCAAGTAATCGCCCGCCCGCCGGACCTCCGCGATCGGGTACTGCGCGACCACGCAGCAATCATATTCCACTTCCACCTCCAGCCGATCGTGCGGCAAAACGCGATCGCCCAGCCGCAGGATCTTCGCGAAACGGTCGGAGGTGAGCCGATGCTCCGTATCGTCCCCGACGTGGGTTTGCAGGACAACGGTTTCCGCGTGGCCAATGAGGCCGCCGCAGTCGACAAAGTTCTTCACCAGATGGCCCACCTCCGTCACGTGCGCGTGAGCCGGAATCTGATCGCCATCGGGCAATATGAAGCGCGGGAACGTTCGGGAATATTTCCGCAGAGCCGACCGGAGTTCGTGCAGTTTCATGACGAATCAATATACTCATTAAGGAATATAGTCAAACAGTGACGCGTCGATCGCCCGTTTGGAAGCAAACGTTTCCGCACGGCGCGAACGAGCCGGTGTTTCTATCGCCGCGTTTTTATCGCCGCAGTGCCGAGACCCTGAGTAGTAGCGTAGCGCGCGGCGCGGCTCCCAGAGCCGTCGCTCCAGAAATACTGGGCTAACTTCGCGACTGCGCCCAGAGCAGGCGCCGGGCGCGCTAGATCTCCGGTGTCCCATCCGGCCGGACGGCACTGGAAAGAAGACGAGATTCAGGCGGTCCGGCTGCGTGGTGTTCTGCCGGTAACATTCATTGGAATCATCCAGCGGATTTTTCCACGCAACCTCGCCGCCCTATTATTGAAACGCCGGAGCGGGTCTGTCCAGATGGAAATAGTTTCTCGACGCCAGCCCGCGCCGGGCGTGCGCCTACGCTTTTGACCTACTGCGGCGGTCGGCTTGCGCCTGATTGTTCAAAAACGCGCGTTCTGCAATCCTGCTCGCCGTGGCGGCTTTGACGGCAACCAGGCTCTCTGCCGAGGACAAGCTTGACGCCTTACGGCGGCTGGACGAGTTCCGGTTTTGGCTTTCGCTGGACGACCGCCGTTACTGCGAACGCTGCAAGCACATCATCAACGGGCGGCAGATCGAAATCATCGAGCTAGGCGAAAGACGGGGCGCACCGCATCTCCACTGTCCCACCGCGGGCTGCATCTCTGCGCCGAGCGACTGGATCTATGCGGATCCAATCGCGGTCGCGGCGGGAATTGGACATGCAGTTCAGGCGATGGAAAGCTGGATAAGCATGCCTGACGGGACGTTGTGATGACGTAGAAGGGCGATGAGCGGACCGTTCGCCGCCGACTCGTCGAGCTGACGGAACAGCATCCGGGCTTCGGACTTTTCCCGCGCTGAGGCGGTTGCTTTCCGAGGACGCACCGCCAATCGTCGAAATGTGAACGCACAATTTCCCGAGGAGCAGGCAACGTCCGGTGCGTTTACACGGCAGGAGGACGCATTTCGTGACTGGATTTCCGCGGATGGCTCGACGCGCTACCCCGCCGTCGCCGATCGCTATCATCTTTACATCTCTCTCGCCTGTCCGTGGGTGAGCCGCGCCTTGATCGTGCGCAATTTGAAGGGTCTGCAGCGTGTCATCGAGGTGACGGTGGCTGATCCGGTCCGTGACGAACGCGGGTGGGCTTTCCGCGATGGCCCCGGCTACAGCGCCGATCCCGTGAATGGTTTCGAATTTCTCAGCCAGACATACATGGCGACCGATACGGACTTTCACGGACGCGTCACGGTGCCGGTGCTGTGGGACAAGGAAACGCGCCGCATCGTCAATAATTCCGAAGACGACATCTGCCGGATGTTCAATGACGCCTTTGACTCGTTAGGCTTCGACGGCGTGGATCTCTTTCCCTCTGAGATAAAGGAAGAACACGAAACGCTTTCCGCATTCATCTACGACCACGTGAACAACGGAGTCTACAAGGCCGGTTTCGCCACACGGCAGGCGCCTTATGAAACGGGCTGTCGAAAGCTCTTCGTCGCACTCGATGAGCTAGACGCGCGTCTCTCGGCCAAGCGGTTCCTGTTCGGCACTCGCATCGTGGAAGCGGACTGGCGGCTTTTCTGCACGTTAGTGCGGTTCGATGCCGTCTACTACGGTCACTTCAAATGCAACGTGCGCCGGATTCTCGATTACAAAAACTTACAAGGCTATCTGATGGACTTGTATCAGCAGCCTGGGATCGCCGCGACGGTCAACTTCGATCATATCAAACGCCATTACTACATGACGCACGAACAGATCAATCCCACGCGGATTGTCCCCATCGGCCCCGAGCTCGATCTGACAAAATTGCACGGCCGGGAGAAGATGTAGGACGGGCGTGACGCCTGCCGGGCAGTCGCGACTAAACCGCCTGTAGGAAAAGCGTGGTTGGACTCGAAAAGGGGGCCGTGTTGTCGCCTCCGAAACGCGGTTCGTTGCTGGAGAGAAGCGACTGCCAAATGCGCCCCGCGCCGGGAGCGATCCCTTTCTCCTCAAGCTCGGGCATTTTGTGCCCACCAATCAGATCGACAAGGAGGACGCACGTCGGGCAAGCTGCGCGGTCGAAGACGAGGGCAACGATCCCGTCGTCCAGGGTGGTCACCGTCCAGTTTCCGCGCGAGCGATCGCGGAAGACCGGATTCGCTCGCCGGATGCCGAGGAACTCCTGGTAAAGCAAGAGGACCTGCGCGTGCTGCGATTCCAGCAACTCCTGCCAACGCAGCTTCGAATGTTGAAATGTCGTTTCGGCGTGCGGATCTGGAATCGTTTCCCGCAGATCCGGATCGCGAAAGGCGGCGAACTGCTCGAACTCACGCCGGCGGCCTTCCGCGATCTTTTGGGCGAGCTCTGGAGTGTGATCGTTGAAAAATTGAAAAGGAGATGAGGCACCGAACTCCTGGCCCATGAAGAGCATCGGCGTTTGCGGGACGAGGCAGAGCAGAGCCGAGGCAGCGCGGTAGGCGGCGCCAGAGACCAGGTGGCTTAGCCGTTCGCCGAATGCACGGTTGCCGACCTGATCGTGATTCGAGATGCAGTAGATAAATTGCGCGGGCGAAAGTTCGCGCGGGTCACCTCCGCGCGTGCATCCAGTCGCGCGCTGTTGCTGACCGCAAAAAAGCCAGCCGGTGACCAGAGTCTGTGCCAACTCGTCAGGCGTGCCGGAGAAATTTGCGTAATAGGCCTCCTGTTCTCCCGTCAACATGACGCGCAGGACATGGTGAAAATCATCAGCCCAGGCGCCGTCAAACCCGAGCCCGCCTCGGACTCGAGGCGCCAGCAGCGCCGGTTCATTCCGGTCATCCTCGGCCACCACGAAGCCGCCGAGCTCCTGCACGCGCTCTGCAATCTCGGCGAGAATGTGTTGAGGGGACTCATCCCGGATCGCGTGGGTGGCGTCGAGGCGAAAGCCGTCGATGTGAAATTCGCGCATCCAATAAGGTGCGTTGTCGGAAAACAATTTTCGCACCGGAGGGGTCTCGAAGTTGGGCCCGGAGCCCCAGGGAGTCCGATGTCTGGGGTTCGAGTACTCGGGGTGATAGCAGCCCAGGTAGTTCCCGTCGGGACCGAGATGATTGTAAACAACGTCGAGGATAACGGCCAATCCGCGCGCATGCGCCTCGTTGACGAGCGCGCGAAGGTCGTCAGGCTGGCCATACGCCCGGGCAGGGGCGTATAGCATCACGCCGTCATAACCCCAGTTTCGGGCGCCCGCGAAGTCGGCGATCGGCATGAGTTCGACTGCGTTGACGCCGAGGCGGACGAGGTAGTCCAGCTTCCCAATCACGCTGCCGAATGTGCCTTCGGGCGTGAAAGTACCGATGTGCAGTTCGTAGACAATCAGTTCCGACAAATGCGGAACCACCCACTCTTTGTCGCTCCACTGGAACGACTTTAGATTAACCACCGCGGATGGTCCGTGAACCCCGAATGGCTGAAACCGGGATGCGGGATCGGGCCAATCATCCCCTTCGTTGAGGCGATAACGGTAGAGGTCTCCGCTGCGCCCGGCGACATCGATTCCGGAAAAATAACCTTCCCCTTCCGGTGCCAACTCGATCTCACGAATAGTTTGACCAGCGGCGTTCCGAACCAGCGCCTCAACTCGATCGTGCAGCGTCCAGGTACGGTACTGCACCCCGCCGCTGACCAACCTGGCCCCTTGTGCCTGGGGATCGGACTGGGTCTTATCCCGACGGGCCACCGCGACGTCGGGCATCTGATTTAGCTATTTACGAGCGCGCGGCTATCGCAGGTCTGCACTATTGGCGCGACGAGATTGTTTCGGCCGAGTGCGTCGTCCAGAGATGGGAGGATTTGGGCGCGTTCGCTCGCCAACGCGCGGTAGCGAGGATATTGCGCGCGAAGATGCAAACTCCACATTGGGACTGGCACGATCATTCGTTCATCCAATTGCGCAAGGCGCGCGGCGGCAGTGGCGAACTCGTAAGGACTAACCGCTCCATTATTCGCGAGATGCCAGACACCGGTTTCGCCGTCAATTAAAAGATCAAGGGTCGCGTTCACAAGGTCGGGCGCGTAGGTGGGGGAGAGTACCACGTCATTTGGAGTATGAATACGCTCTCCGCGAGATATTCCAGTGAGCGTTCGATTCAAAAAATCGTTCTCCGAGCCCCCGAAAAGTTCGCCGGCCCGCACGATCAGTGTCCGCGGATGCACGCAGAAGGTCTGTCGATCGGCGGATGCTTTGCTGCGTGCGAGCGCGTTCAGCGGATTTTTCGGGTCGCGTTCGGTATAGGGCGTTCGTTTTGCGCCATCGAAAACGAGGTCGGAAGAGAAGGTCACCAGCGGGATGTCAATTAGTGCGCTGGCAGCAGCCAGAACATTCAGCCCCTCGACGTTGCTCCGGAAGCATTCCGCTTCGTCCGTCTCAGCCTCTTCAATTCGCGAGAACCCAGCGCAGTTGATCACCGCCCACGGCTTAAAGGCGGCGAAGGCGCTCGCGACCGCACCGGTGTCTGTAATGTCGAGATCGTCCCGGCTGAGAAGTCGGGTGGCGAGCCCACGCGAGCGCGTCCCTTCCGCGAAAATTCGCGCGAGCCGGCCGCCGGCTCCGGTGATCAGAAGCGGACGATTATCACACTCGTAATCCCACGCGCTGGCGGGAATAAACGGAACAACATTGACGCCCGATTCGCGCGCTTCTCGTTGATGCAGCAGGCGCGCAGATCGATGCCACCACCCCGGCATCGAAAGGACCGGATGATTAAAAGTTTCTCCGCGCGCGAGCTGTCTGAGCATTTCTGCGAGCGCGGTGGGACGAGGCGCGCCGCCGCGCAGATCAAACACGCCCGGCTCGTAGTGGCCAACGTCCGCCGTGACCAGACTGTCCCAGTCGTATGCGCCCAGCAAAGACCAGGCGGTGACGGCGAGGAGGTCGCGGCCTTCATCCCGTAAAGCAGTCGCTGCGCGCCACACTTCCATGAACCACCGCATCTGCTCTTCGCGGGTGCAGCCGAGATGAGCTTCAGTCACAGCAACCGGCAAATCATAACGGTCGCAAGCCTCGCGCAAAACTTCAGCCGGCCCGGCCAGACCCTCGTGCCGCGCTCCAACTGCCCCGACATCGGCGTAACGATCACGGCCGTTGCCACCGAAAGTGTCAGCGGGATAGCGAGAGAGATTGTGGTCGAGAAAACGCTCGCTGGTGACGTAATAATTCACGCCGATAACGTCTGGCGCGCACGGATTCTGGGCGAGGGTTTCGAGCTCCTTCCGGTGATCGACGGCGCCACCGAGGTGGCCCCACATCGCATGCTCGCGCGTCACTTTGCCGGCAAGCAGATCCCAGGTCAGCCAGCGCCGCTCATTATCGAAATCGGCCTGATATTGCAACTTGGGCGCGCTAAAAGTCTTTCCGAGATCGTCAGTTTGCACGAGCAGCGCGTGCGGATTGATTTGTCTGATTTCGCGCATCGCGAGCGCTGTCCCCAGGCATTGATGGAGCAAAGCGCGCGCGAAAGTTAGCTCGTCGCGACCGTGTGGATACCAGTGGCCGTAAAGGCCGCTGAACCTCGCTGTCGTGAGCGGCTCGTTCACCGGCGTGAAAGCATCGACCCAGGGGTAGCGCTCGCCCACCATGCGCGCAAAACGCGCGAGCTTCTGCGGAAACTGAGGATCGACAAGGCTGGTGTAACCCGGACCGCTGCCGTGATGGACGAACCCGACGATGGGCCGGATGCCGAGCTCGCGCAGTTTCCCAAGCCGTTCGTCAGCCCAGCGCCAATCGCATTCCTCCAGTGATTCCGGCGCGATTTTTTCCCAAAGAATTGGATAACGCAGCGTCCGAATCCCCAGTTCCGCGAAAAGCTCGAGGTCGTCAGACCGCACGCTATGACCGGTGCGGTCCAGCTGATTAAAAAATCGGTCGTGGACTCGATTGAGCGTGCACTCCGCTCCGCCCCACAACTCCAAACGTCCCGTCCTGGCTATGTTCATGAAAGCGAAGCTCGTTAGTATCTCAACAATGATCGGCGCCGGCTCGACGCTGTGACCGCGCAATCGCCGCTTGGCCGCGCCTTAGGCCGCAGTCGTGGCGACCGCGCGCTCGGTTCCGATCACATCTTCGACATGCTTCTCGAGCTGGGCCACGATCGAGTCCCAGGTGTTCCGGCGCGCCATGCGCAGGCCAGCTTCGACGCGGCGCGCATCGGGTTTGCGAACTTCGCGTTTACAATGCGTGATGAACTCCTTGTGAGAACGCGCCAGCCGAACTACGTCGCTGAACTGCAGAACCACATCTTCGATCATGGTGGAGACGATGGATGTTTCGCTCGCCATGTACTCAAGCGCTTTTGTGGGG
>JBDTYN010000181.1:0-6074 GCA_040005675.1 Chthoniobacterales bacterium | reverse complement strand
CCGCCGGCGAGAAACGCCTGGGCGCGGCCTGCGAGTACGTCGCTCCAGAATGCAGCGATCGGCGCCGGCATTGCACCTCCACCCGTTGCCGGCGCCCCGGCGTTAAACCGTTTTGCCTCGTCGTTGCTTAGCTGCAGATCGGAGGACATTTTTTGCGTCGCAGCGACCAGAGATCGGACGGCGGAATTATCCGGCGCGCTGCGCAAGCGCGCGAAGTTCGCCGCCGGCGCGCCGTTGATGTCGCCGTGCTGGTAAATCCGCAGCTCCGGATGTTGAGCCGGGCTCCAGTTCCGCATCGCGGCGATTTCCTGGGCTGGGGATCGAGGCGAAACGTAACAACTCTGGACGGAGATGTAGCGCGCAGTGCTCATCGGCACGCCGTGCGCAGTCTTTACGTCGCTGCCGGCGAGCTGAGCAAGATCGACTTTGTCGAAGACCGAAAAAGAACCCAGTTCCGACGGCGCATCAGCTCGTGCGTTAAACGGTTGAGCAACGACCAACGCCAGGGCGAGCAACAGTCGACTGGTGACCTTGAGCGAGGGAAATGTTCCGAGTGGCATAAAGGAGAAAGGAGTTGCCTCATACGTATTGCCGCCGGCTCCCGGTTGCAAATGCGCCTGCCTCGACGCAATAGAACGCAATGAGCGAACCCGTGATCGTGCTCGACGGACTGAGCAAGAGCTACCACCGGACAGTGGCTGTGAACGATCTTTCGCTCCAAATCGAGCGCGGCGAGATTTTCGGTTTTCTCGGGGCGAACGGCGCGGGCAAGACCACCACAATTCGGATGCTTTGCGGATTGAGCCGTCCCACTAAAGGAACCGCCTCCATCGCCGGGGCTGATGTTTGGCGGCAACGGCACACCATCAGGACAAAATTTGGCTACGTCGCGCAGCGCTTCAGTCTCTACCCGGATCTAACGGTCGAGGAAAATTTGCGGTTTTTTGGCGGCGCCTACCGCGTCGCGCATTCGGAGCTGCCGAAGCGGATCGACCGGTCGCTGGAGTTGACGGATCTGATCGCGCAACGCCGTACCCCCGCCGGGAGTCTTTCCGGCGGCATGCGTCAGTTGCTCGCGCTCGGCTGCGCTTTGATCCATAATCCACCGCTTTTGTTCCTCGATGAGCCAACATCCGGGCTCGATCCCGTGCATCGCCAGCAGATGTGGAATTTGCTCTACGACTTGGGCAACGCCGGCATCACGATTTTCGTGACCACGCATTACATGGATGAAGCGGAACGTTGCACCCAGGTCGGCTTTATTGAGCGGGGAAAACTGCTGGCGAAAGCTTCCCCGCGCGATCTGATCGGCAGTTTCACCACCAAACTGCTCGAGATCGATGTCGAGCCGGTCATGTCGGCGCTCGTCCGTCTGCGAGAAGAACCCGATGTGCTGGGCGTTTCGTTGCGCAGCGGCAGCCTGCGGATTTACGCCGCGGAGCCGGAAAAATTACTCGCCCGCTGGCACCACGCCTGGGCGTATCCCGAATTACATTTCAAGGGCGAACGCTGGGTCGATGCGGACATGGAAGATGTCTTCACTGCTTATTCGCAGGGATATAGCGCGGTGCTGAAGAAAATATGAGCTGGCCCTCCCTCAGCGCGATTGCGAGCGTCGCCTACAAGGAGTTCCTGCATATTTATCGCGATCGCCGCGTGCTTGTGCTGCTGCTCATTCTGCCGCCAGTCTTCACTCTTGTTTTCGGTCACGCTTTCGAAATTGGCGATCTCGCCGATGTGCCGGCGCTCATCGCGAATGCCGATGCAACCCCGCGCGCGCAACGATTCTTCGATCTCGTAATGAAGAATCAGACCTTCCGCTGGCGCGAAGTGTCACCGGACACGAAAGGGGAAACCGATCTCCTCGGTCAAGGCGTGCAGGCGGCGCTCATCATCCCGGAAGGCTGGAGCGATTCGCTCTTAAACGGAAATCCGATCCCGCTGAAGATGTTCCTCGATGGGAGTGATTCCAACACCGCGCAGCAGCTCGAAGGCAGCCTGCAGAAAACCCTGGGTGATTTTCAATTGTCTGAGCGCCAGGAGATGATCGACGCGCTTCCGGAGGACGTCTTTGAGATGGCAAAAAAGTTGCCGGTCGAAGTGCGGAAGCAATTCGTCTCCGCGATGGAGCCGTGGTCGCTCAAAAGCCACGTGCTTTACAATCCCGAGTCCCGCTTCATCGAGTACGTTCTCCCCGGTGTTATCGGCCTTATCCTGCAACTGATCACCGTCACGCTGATGGCCTGCACCATTGCGCGCGAACGGGAGTCACGAACGCTTTATCAATTGCTCGTCACTTCCCTGCGCCGGAGCGAAATCGTGATCGGCAAAATGGTGCCATATCTAGTGATCTCGATCATCCTGGTCGTAATCATCAGCCTGCTGACGGCGTGGCATTTTCACGTACGCTTCTATCAGCTGCACCTGCTCGCGCTCATCTGCCTCCTGTTCCTGCTTTGTTCGCTCGGCCTCGGACTGCTCATCTCCGCATTTTCGCGCACGCAAACGCAGGCCATCCAATTCTCCGTCTTTTTTCTCCTCCCGGTCTTCGTCCTTTCGGGCGCTTTTGCCCCACTCGGGCAGTTGCCGAAATTCATCCGCTACATCGCCGAGATATTTCCGCTCACCCACTTCTGCCGAGCTTTCCGTCTCGTGAACCAATATCATGCCGGCGTTTCGCATCTGATGCTCGATCTCACGATTCTTCTCGTTGGCGCAATCGTTACTTTCGTGGGCGCGGCGGTTCTCCTGAAGCGAATCGAGTTGTAGTTCTAGTCGGAGTTCCCCTTCGGTTTATTGCGGTCCGTTCTTCTCCATTTCGATCAGGCGCGGCATCAGCTTGTCGTTGGCCTGCGTCACCGATTTTGTGAGCAAAACGCCGAACCCGAGCACAAGTAGTAACAATAGGCCGGCGACAGCAAAGTGGTGTGCGCGGATCCTCTCCCACCGCGGCGCGAATGCGAGCAGACCCAGGATTCCAAGTATGACCACGACGGCGTCGAAACTCGCCCGCTGCCAGTAACTGCCGCCGAGATGGAGCCACATGCCAAACTCATCAAACGTCAGTGCCAGGCCGATGCCATAGACCAAGGCGCAGAAATTGCGCCGGGCCTGGTTCAAAGACGCGAAGAGCAATACGCCCGCCACGGTTGAAAGCAGAAAAATTCCGTAATTTAGATGATGCACATGTGTTCCACCCATGTGCAGGAAGAGGTCGGGAATCCGTCGCATCATGATCAGAATCACGAGCGTGCGCGAGGCGACGAACGTTAGCAGGAACGCAAGGAAAGTGAGCAGCGCGAGATGCCGCCGTGGAGACGGAGGCATGTGCGTCACGCAGCTCGTGTACTCCTGGGTGGCAAAATTTCGAACAGTCTGCTGGGCTCTGCAGTTCTTGGGTCTCTCTGGTCAGGGGATCTGCCAATGTTTGTGATCCTGACGCGACAGAGCCCAGTCTGGATGGGCCTTCATGAAGGCCAGACACGACTGCATGGATTCGGGATCTTCTCGGCCGTCCTTCCAAAGTGGTTGCACGTAGCGATACATGAAGGCGGTGGTGCGGAGCGCTTCATCCCAAGCGTTGAGTGTCAGGCCATTTAGTCCCGGCACGATCTTAATTTCATTCCCGTATCGCTGCACGAAGTCCAAGCGGTGAGGCGACACCGATAACCAGTCGACCGGAGGGATGACTCGTTTTTGCCCGCTTGTCGCCACCGCAGTTGAAAAGCGCCTGGCTTTGAGTGCGGAGAGAAGATGCGACAGATCGTGATCAGCAGGCTCGCCGCCGGTAATCCACGCCCATGGATCAATCATCGGCGGCGTGATCGCCGCAGCACGTTCGGCAATCTCCTCGGCCGTCAGCACCTCGCGACGGCGGTAGTCGGTGTCGCATTCGGCGCAACCAACAGAACAACCAGCCAAACGTATGAAGGTCTGTTGAAAACCACGAAGATGGCCCTCTCCTTGAATCGTGAAGAAGATTTCCACTACAGGGTAATTCATTGACCATGTCTTAAACTGTCCGCAATCGTGTGACAACTACGCCTCAGCGTGGATCGGGTGGGGTTGGCCCCGTGCAGTGTTGCGGAGGGAAAGCGACAGTTGGGGCGCGTTCTTTCGAACCAGCGATCGTGATAAGTCGTCAGACCAACGCCTGGTCCACAGCCGCGGGGAAGATTTCGCCCACTTCGCCTTCCAGGCGCAGCGTGACGGCCGCGTCGTGGTCGTGCTCGGTTGGGCCGCGATTGATGATGATATACGGAGCGCCACGTTCGGCTGCCATCAGTGGAAAGGAAGCTGCTGGATAGACGGACAACGTCGAGCCCAGAGCGATGACAAGATCGACCTCCACGGCTGCCTGAGCTGCGCGCTCCAGTTCTGTCGCATCCAGATTCTGGCCGAAGCTGATGGTGGCTGGCTTGAGGAATCCGCCGCATGCGCACAATGGCGGCTGGCGTCTGAGGCGGAAGTATTCGAAGTGCGGCTCCGGATCCCCGCGCCAGTGGCAGGTCTGGCATTCGATCAGTGCGTTTGTGCCATGGAGTTCGACCAGGCGCTCCGCACTGGTGCCGGCGAGACTGTGCAGGCCGTCGATGTTCTGGGTGATGACAGTGCGGAGTTTTCCGGCTTTTTCCAGGCAGACGATCGCCTGATGTACGGCGTTCGGCCGGGCATCGCGGAAAGCCTCGCGCCCTTCGAGCTTGTAATCCCAGTGCTCGATTCGCGCTGATTCCGAGGTCATAAAATCCTCGAAGTAAACTGGTTTCCGTCGCGTCCACACACCTTGCGGCCCGCGAAAATCGGGAATTCCGCTGGCGGTCGAGATCCCGGCACCGGTGAAGATCAACGTCTTTTCCGAGGCACGAAGATGATCAGCGAGCGTCACAGCAGATTAGTGGCATCACACAACTGCCAAAGGGAGGACGCGCCGCATAGATTCGTGCCTGATATGTCTGAGCAGGGCGTTGATCGGGTCGAAAGAAAACCACTCGTCCAAGGGTTCGATCAGCATTCTGCGCTTGCCCTGCACACTGGCGCATAGTTTCATGGTCGCCCGCCATGGCGACCGCTGAAGCTTCCAACATTTTCCCGCCCGTAAGTATCCCCGGAGGGGCTGCCGGCTCTGCGCAAAAAAGGATGCCTCGGCGAGGAGCTATCGCAAAACGTATGGCCATCAACGAACCGGCGAAGGAAAAAGTCAGCAACACGAAACCCGCGACCAAGGTGGACTGGCGTAATGCTTTTCACGAGAGTTTCTCGGCTATTATAATCACCTTGGCGTGTTGCCTTACCGCGATCATCTGCACATGGCTCGCATTCGGCCGCGGCGGGTCCGGTGCCGGCATTTCCGGCCGCTTCGCTCAAGGACCCCGGTTTCAGACGGCCGAGTTCGAGGATGAGGATGGCAAGGCTCTGCTCAAGTTCGATTCGGAGAGCGGGCGGACATGGCGAATGTCGAAAATGCGCGTCCCGGTGGGCGCGCGGAAGGCCGATGGAAGTGTCGGGCCTGAGCTGGTGGCAGGTTGGGTAGAGATAGCTCCGACGTTCGAAGAGGGCGTGCAAGAAACGTGGGAGAAAATGGGCACGCCAAGTCCCGTGCCGTAGCGCCTCACGCTCAAACGATAGCGCGCCGCTCCCATTGTTTGCGTGGCGCAAGTTTCGCACTTTGCGAAAACGCGAACACGGGATGTTCGCGGGCGAGTTGTCCTGGCTATCGTCCGTCCTGCACGCTCAGTTCCCAGCGGTAACCATCTGGATCGTGGAACCAGATGCCCACGTTGCTGGAGCCTTCGGCTTCCGGCCCGATTTCGTCGCCAGGATCTTCGACGTCGACCCGATGCTTCTTCAGGTGGACGAGCGCTTTTCGCAGTGCGGCCACGTTCGGCAGATGAAACGACATGTGCCCGAGCGTTTTCGGCGAAGGTTTCCCTTTGTGCAGAGCGATTGTGACGTTGTCATTGCCGATCGCAATGCCCGCCTCGAACTCGAATTGCTTCTTCAAGCCAAGGGCGCGCTCGAACCATTTTGCACTCTTCTTCGGATCGCGGACCGCTAATCCGAAGTGACCGACCACA
>JBDTYN010000180.1:0-10958 GCA_040005675.1 Chthoniobacterales bacterium | reverse complement strand
GCGAATCCGTCTCCTGCAGCGAATGCTGCGGCCGAAGATCAGCCGAGCGCGGCTCCGACGACCGCGCCCGAGAGCGGCAAAGGCAAGCGCAATAAGCGCGGCAGAAATGAACAGCCAGCCGCGGCCCCCTCCGCGATAGCAACTCCCGCTGCTGAAACAGCGCAGCCTACACCCGCGCAGGAACAGGACCGCGGTAATCAACAGAAGGGTGGCCGGAATGGTGATCGCGGTGCGGTCTCGACTACGCCATCGCCTGCTGCGGATTCGAATCCTCCGGGGAACGATAATGCTGGCGAACAGCCCGGCAAAAACCGCAATGGTCGCGGGAATGCTCCGGCAGAGGCCGCGACCGCGGGCCCGGGACAGCCACAAAACGACTCGGACCAGTCCGGTGGCGGAGGCCGTCGTCGCCAGCGGGAAGAGGCCCAACAGGGAGCAGGTGCTCCCGGGAATGGACCTACCGGCCAGCGCGAGGGGCGTGGCGAAGGCCGGGGCGGGCATCGGAAAAACAAAGGTGAGCCTGCCGCATCGCCTACAGAGGCGCCCGCGGGTTAAGCCCTCGCAGGGATGATTTCAGCGGCCCCGGAGCGATCCGGGGCCGTTTTGCTTTGAGCTAAAGCAGTTCCGCGATCTGCACGGCATTGAGCGCGGCGCCTTTCAGCAGTTGATCTCCCGCAACCCAAAACGCGAGCCCATTGTCGAAGGCGCAGTCGGGCCGCACTCGCCCGACCTGGCAATTGTCTTTCCCCGCTGCAGTGAGCGGCATTGGGTAAGAATTTTCGGCGGGTTCGTCGACGAGGTCGATGCCAGGGAAGTGGGCAAGCGCTTCACGCGCCTGGTTTTCGGAAACCGGGCGTTCGAATTCCGCGCTAATCGCCACCGAATGCGCTCGGTAGACCGGCACCCGCACGCACGTGACTGAGGCGCGAAAATCCGGCAAATGCATGATGCGCCGGCCTTCGTTCTGCATCTTCATCTCCTCCTTTGTGTAACCGTTTTCGAGAAACGAATCGACGTGCGGGAGAACATTGAAGGCAATGGGATGCGGGTAGATTTCCGGTTTTGCCGGCTTCCCGTCGGCGGCTTCCCGGACTTGCGTTTCCAATTCCCGAATCGCGCGAGCACCACTGCCAGAAACGGCCTGGTAACTTGAAGCAAAGACTCGTCGCAAACCAAATGCTCGATGCAATGGATACAGCGCCATGAGTGAGACCGCGGTCGTGCAATTGGGATTCGCAATCAGCCCGCGATGCTTGTTGGCGTCCGCGCCATTGATTTCCGGAATGACGAGCGGCACTTCGGGCTCCATCCGGAAAACTGACGAATTGTCGATCACAATGGCACCGGCATCGCACGCGATCGGCGCATACTGTCGCGAGATTTCGCCGCCAGCGCTAAAGAACGCCAGATCGACTCCGGCAAAGGATGCGAGCGAGAGTTCTTGCACTGGTATCTCGATTTCCTGGAAGCGGACAGTCTTGCCGGAGGAACGCGCCGACGCCAGCGCTCGGATGCTCGCAACTGGGAAGTTCCTCCGGTCCAGCACGCCCAACAATTCCGCGCCGACCGCGCCGGTCGCGCCGGCGATTGCGATGTGATAAGATTTTTGCACGACGTTCGCAGCTTAACTGTCCTCGACGTGAAGAAAAGCGGCCAGACTTCCATCCACGTTTCCATCGCCGATCAGCGTCTTCGTTTAAAGCGCGGCGCTCGGACGACTCGTTCATTCCCCGTCTCTACGTCGCGCTTCGGTAATGGGACCGACGAGGGCAGCATGAAAACTCCGCTGGGTAGATTTCGTATTGCGGAAAAAATTGGCGCCGAAATGCCCCCGGGCACGGTTTTCAAAGGACGGAAACCGATGGATCCCTCCATCACCTATCCCCGAAGCGAGGATTTGATCTTGACCCGGATTCTATGGCTGGACGGTCTCGATCGAGAGAATGCGAACACCTTGAATCGTTTCATCTACATTCACGGAACGATCCATGAAGATAAGATCGGGAAACCGGCTAGTCACGGTTGCATAAGGATGCGCGAGGCGGATCTGCTTCACCTTTTCGATCATGTAGAGGTTGACACTCCCGTTGTGATCGAACGTTAAAAGACGCGGAAAATCGGCGAAAAAAGCACGAGAAAGTCGTTGCGTCCGCCAAGTTCCCCGCCTACAACCACGGCAGCAACAGCAACCAGCGGGGGAAGGAGGCGAGTTTTTAATGAAATTTGTGAAAGCGATCGTTTTAGTGGCCGTCGCGGCCAGTGCTCTGAGCTTGGGCGCCTGCGCTCATAAGCAAGAGTCGATGTCGAGCACATCGACCAACGCCAGTTCGACACACGGTTACTCGAAATAGTTTCGGGGGTTCGAGTTGTCGATCTGCCGATAGCATTTAACCAGAAGGCCAGGTCGCACGTTCGGCCTGGCCTTTTTTCATGCGTTCCGCCGGCGTGCAACGCGTACCGGCGGATGTCTTTCTTTTCCGGCAGTTTCCCCCTAAACTTTCTCGATGGAACTGACCGGCCGGCCTGTGTCGCTCTCGCAGCTTGCCGCCGTCTCTTTCGGAGATGAGCCGGTCGCCGTCGCGCGCGAGGCGCACGAACGCATTAACGCATCGCGACGCGTGATCGAGCAAATTGTCGAGCGTGGAGACGTGGTTTACGGCGTCAGCACAGGTTTCGGCAAACTATCAGACGTCGAGATTCCCCGGGATCAGCAGCGGGAGTTGCAGCTGAATTTGGTCCGCAGTCATTCGTGCGGAGTAGGCCGGCCGCTTTCGGAACCGGAGGTGCGTGCGATGATTCTGTTGCGCGCGAATGTTCTCACGCTCGGTTTTAGCGGCATTCGCCTTGAAGTTGTTGAACTGCTGACGGCGATGCTACGTCACGGTGTCTGCCCAGTAGTTCCTGAAAAAGGATCCGTCGGTGCAAGCGGCGATCTCGCACCGCTGGCGCATCTGGCCCTCACGATCGTAGGCGAGGGCGAATGTTTCTACCGTGGCGAACGGATGGCGACAGCGGCCGCGTTCCAGCGCGCAGGGTTGGAGCCGCTCGAGCTCCAAGCCAAGGAAGGTCTGGCTCTGCTCAATGGCACGCAGGCGATGCACGCCGTTGGGGGTCTTGCGTTGTTTCGTGCGCAACGTCTGTCACACGTCGCGGATGTTGCGGGGGCGATGACGCTGGAAGCGTTGAAGGGAACGCCATCGGCCTTCGATCCTCGCATTCAAGACGCTCGGCCCCACCCGGGTCAGCGTGCTGTGTCGGAACATCTGCTGCGCTTGTTGGAGAAGAGTGAAATTCGTGAGTCGCACCGGACTGGCGATTCGCGCGTGCAGGATGCCTACAGTTTGCGCTGCATGCCACAGGTTCACGGCGCGGTGCGCGGAGCGCTCGCCCATTGCGAAGAGATTCTCAGCATTGAATCAGGATCCGCGACCGACAATCCGCTGGTTTTCGCCGAGAGCGGCGCCGTGATTTCCGGCGGCAATTTTCACGGTGCGCCGCTCGCGCTCGCCTTGGACTATTGCGCAATCGCGGTGACGGATTTAATGGGCATGAGCGAACGCCGGATCGATCGTTTGATCAATCCGGACCTGAATGAGGGTTTGCCAGCGTTTCTGGCGGCCCGGCCCGGGACCCAATCGGGCTTCATGATTCCGCATGTCACCGCGGTGGCGCTCCTGAACGAGGCGAAGGTTCTTGCGCACCCCGCCAGCATTGACAATCTGCCTACTTCAGCGGGCAAAGAAGATCACGTTTCCATGGGGATGACCTGCGCGCTGAAACTTCGAACAATCGTGGAAAACGCCGAAAATTTGTTTGCGATTGAACTCCTTGCCGGAGCCTGCGGTTTGGATTTTCGGCGCCCGCTGAGAGCCGGTCGTGGCGTCGAACGCGCTTACGAAACCGTGCGCCAGATCGCAGCGCGATTGACGGAGGATCGGGCGATGTCGAATGAGATCGAGCAGGTCGCAGCCGCGATCCGCGCTGGAGCTTTCAAGAGCGACTCTGAGCAATCATGAGCGACAAACGTCTGGTTCGGGCCGCCCGCGGAACCGAGAAAACGTGCAAGGGATGGCAGCAGGAGGCGGCGCTACGGATGTTGATGAATAATCTCGATCCGGACGTCGCGGAGAACCCGGCTCAACTCATCGTCTACGGCGGAACGGGTCGCGCCGCGCGCAGCTGGGAAGCGTTTGATGCGATCGTCGCGTCGCTGAGGCACCTCGAGAACGACGAGACGCTGCTCGTGCAATCAGGCAAACCAGTCGGGATTCTTCGGACGCACGAGGAAGCTCCTCGCGTCCTGATTGCAAACTCGAATCTCGTCGGGCAGTGGTCGAACTATCCTGAATTCAATCGTCTCGAGCGCCTCGGGCTCACGATGTACGGGCAGATGACCGCAGGCTCGTGGATTTACATTGGAAGTCAGGGAATCGTGCAGGGAACGTTCGAGACCTTTGCCGCGGCGGGTGCGAAACATTTTGGCGGGAGCCTGGAAGGAAAATTTGTCGTCTCCGGCGGCCTCGGTGGGATGGGCGGTGCGCAGCCGCTTGCCGCCACCATGGCGGGCGCTCGCTTCCTCGGCATCGATGTAGATCCGGCGCGAATCGAGAAACGCCTTGCGAGCGGATACTGCGATAA
Source organism: Chthoniobacterales bacterium (assembly GCA_040005675.1). Classification (GTDB taxonomy): domain Bacteria; phylum Verrucomicrobiota; class Verrucomicrobiia; order Chthoniobacterales; family UBA10450; genus JACCXL01. Next base: position 6,320 of record JBDTYN010000180.1, on the reverse strand, counting down.
AATGGCAACGTCGCTCGAGGAAGCCATGGGTGTGATGGAGGCGGCACGCAAAAATCGCGAAGCGATCTCCGTAGGGCTTGTCGGCAACTGTGCGGATGTGCTGCCCGAGATGGTGCAACAGGGGATCGTCCCGGATGTCTTGACCGATCAAACGAGCGCCCACGATGCATTGAACGGCTACGTGCCGCATGGGATGACTTTGGCAGAAGCGTTTCGGCTTCGCGCGCAGGATCCGGATAATTACATTGCACGCTCAATGCAATCCATGGGCGTGCATGTGGAGGCCATGCTGGCGTTGCAAAGACGCGGGGCAATCACCTTCGATTATGGAAACAACATCCGAACGCAGGCGAAGAAGGCAGGTGTCGAGAATGCATACGAGATACCAGGCTTCGTGCCCGAATATATCCGTCCGTTATTTTGCGAAGGAAAAGGACCATTTCGCTGGGTTGCTTTGAGCGGCGATCCAGCCGACATCGCCCGGACGGATCGTCTCGCGCTCGAGATGTTCCCGAAGAATGCGACGCTCGCGCGCTGGATGAAGCTCGCGCAGGAGCGGATTCAGTTTCAGGGTTTGCCGGCGCGTATCTGCTGGCTGGGTTACGGCGACCGTGCAGAGTTCGGCCTTGCCATCAATGAACTTGTCCGGACGGGTGAGATCAACGCACCAATTGTCATCGGACGCGACCATCTCGATGCGGGGTCGGTCGCCTCGCCCTTTCGCGAGACGGAAGCCATGCTCGATGGCAGCGACGCAATTGCGGACTGGCCTTTGCTGAATGCACTGGTCAACACCGCCGCGGGTGCTTCCTGGGTATCGATCCACAACGGCGGCGGCGTCGGGATTGGCTATTCGCAACACGCCGGAATGGTAGTCGTAGCCGACGGAACCGGCAACGCGAAGCGGCGTCTCAAACGCGTCCTGACAAGTGATCCCGGGATGGGCGTATTACGCCATGCTGATGCCGGCTACTCTCGTGCGATCGATTTCGCGAAAACACATGACGTGAAGATTCCGATGAATCCGCGGGCGCTTGATCAATAGGGGAGTCAGAAATGCAAAAACTCGTGGAATGCGTGCCGAATTTCTCCGAAGGCCGGGACCTGTCTGTCATTCGGCAAATCACCGCAGCCATTGAATCGGTGGATGGGATTTCACTGCTCGATGTAGATCCAGGTGCCAGCACCAATCGGACAGTGGTCACCTTCGTCGGTGATCCTGAAGTCGCGGTCGAAGCTGCGTTCCGTGGAATTCAAAAGGCGGCGGAACTCATCGACATGCGGAAGCACAAGGGTGCGCATCCCCGCATGGGCGCGACCGATGTTTGCCCATTTATTCCAGTAAGTGGCGTCAGCTGGGAGGAGGCGATCGCCTGTGCCACCCACCTCGGACAGCGCGTTGCTGATGAATTGAATATTCCCGTTTATCTCTACGAAAAGGCGGCGAGAGATCAATCCCGTTCAAACCTTTCCGTCATCCGTGTCGGAGAATACGAGGGCTTTTACGAGAAGATTAAAGCACCTGAGTGGAAGCCGGATTTTGGGCGGGCCGTCCTTAACGCAAAATCGGGCGCGACCGTGATCGGTGCGCGTGAATTCCTGGTCGCCTACAATGTGAATCTAAATACCCGGGCGGTGCGAAGAGCGACATCGGTTGCTTTTGACGTGAGGGAAAATGGCCGAAACAAGACCGAAGATGGCACGCCTTACGGAAAGCCTGTGCTCGATGCGAAAGGCGAGCCGATTCGTGTTCCTGGGATTTTAAAGCATGTCAAAGCCATTGGCTGGTTCGTGGAAGAATATGGCATAGCCCAGGTTTCCATGAACCTAACGAATATTGACGAGACGCCGTTGCATGCTGCGTTTGACGCCTGCAACGAAGCGGCCAACAAGCGAGGCCTGCGGGTTACAGGTTCGGAAATCGTGGGCATGCTTCCCAAAAAGTGCCTGGTGGACGCAGGCCGATACTTTCTCAGGAAACAGAAATGGTCGGAAGGCGCTTCGGAAGAGGATCTCATCGATCTCGGGATCCGATCCATGGGGCTGAGTGAATTGAAACCTTTCGATCCAAAGGAGAAGATTATCGAATTCAAAATCGAAGCAGCTTCGAAAAAATCTCTTCTGAAGTTGAACCTCCGGCAGTTCTGTAACGAAACCCTAAGCGATTCACCCGCTCCAGGTGGTGGTTCGGTCGCAGCTCTAATCGGGGCATTAGGGGTTTCACTCGGCGGAATGGTAGCCAATCTATCCGCCGGCAAACGCGGCTGGGACGACCAACTGAGTTATTTCAGTGATTGGGCATCCGGGGCGCAGCAGCTCAAAGATGACCTACTTCTTCTGGTAGACGAAGATACAGCTGCCTTTAACCGAGTAATGGCTGCCTTTGCGTTGCCCAAGGAGTCAGCAGAGGAAAAGAAGGCACGCTCAGCCGCAATAGAGCGTGCTAACAAGGACGCCGCGGAGGTTCCGCTGCGCGTTATGGAGACTGGTTCTAAATCGTATCACCTTTTGAGTGAAATGGCTGAAAAGGGCAATCCCGCATCAATCTCAGACGTTGGGGTCGGCCTGCTCGCTTTGCATGCCTGCATTGAAGGAGCAGCAATGAATGTCCGAATCAACTTGCCGAGCCTGAAGAATGAAGCACTTAAATCGGCTCTTCTACAGAGGGTTCAGAAATTAAGCGCCGAGTCTGAATCACGCTTCCGACAGATTTATCAGGTCGTGGAAAGTAAGTTCGCCTAGGTAGGCCTGGATACGGTTAGTTACTCCGCACCGGACTCTGGTTCTGGAAAAGCTGGCTGCTGTCTTACTCTATTCTTACGATCGGACCTTTGTGAAATCGCTAGCGATCCTTCATGCTTCTCAGTTGGTCACACTGGCGGGTCCGGCCCGACCGCGTGTCGGGATGGAGATGGTTGATCTTGCTGTTATCCGTAACGGTGGGTTGCTGGTTCGCGACGGCCTCATTCGAGCTGTCGGCTCTTCCGAGGAGATTGGAGCCAGGCTGCCGAGCGACGTTGAGGTAATCGACGCGCGGGACCGCGTTGTTTTGCCGGGATTTGTTGATGCACACGCGCATCCGGTTTTCGGCGGAAACCGGATTGATGAATTCGAGATGCGAGCACGGGGCGCGAGCTATGAAGAGATCGCGGCCAGTGGCGGCGGGATTCGTTCCACCGTGCGGAAAACGCGGGCGGCCAGCGGAGCGGAACTTCTCGAGCAGGCACAAAAGCGCGCGCAGTGGTTCCTCCGTTGCGGGACCACGACGATGGAGGCCAAATCGGGTTATGGCCTCTCACTGGAAGAGGAGCTGAAGATTCTTCGCGTCATCCGGCACCTGAATGAGACGACACCGATCGAATTCGTTCCGACATTTCTCGGCGCTCATGCCATTCCCGACGAATTTCGCGGGAGACCGGATCAGTACACAGATTGTGTGGTGGACGAGATGCTGCCGGAAGTCATCAGGCAAAATCTAGCGGAGTCCTGCGATATTTTTTGCGAGCGCGGGTACTTCGATGCTTCCGCCACGCGCCGGATCCTGAGTGCAGCGCAGGCGGGCGGATTGAAGCTGCGGATGCACGCCGACCAACTGACCAACTCCGGCGGGGCTGCCCTGGCCGCCGAACTCGCCGCGGTCACGGCGGATCATCTCGAGCAAACAGAAGAGGACGGGATCGCGGCACTGAAAGCGGCCGGGGTACAACCGGTCTTACTTCCCGGATCCGTCTACTCGTTAGGCAAATCGCGTTACCCAATGGCCCGCGCAATGATCGAAGCGGGTCTGGCCGTGGTGCTGGCAACCGATTTCAATCCAGGATCTTCTCCGACACCATCGCTCCCGATGATCATGTCTCTGGCCACCACGCAAATGAAGATGGTGCCATCGGAAACGGTGTCGGCGGTGACAATTAACGCTGCCTACAGTCTTGGGCGGGGAGATAAGATTGGGTCGCTCGAGCCGGGCAAGCTCGCAAACTTTGCGCTCTTCGATTGCGAAGATTACCGTGAGCTCGCCTACTACTTCGGGCTGCCTCAGACGCGCTCCGTTTACGTGCGGGGGGAGCAGGTTTACTCCGCCTAGTTTGCGAACGCAGCGGCGAGCCGTTACCGTCGCTTCGCAGATGAAGATAGAAGTAGAGAATCAGCCGCATTCCGTTGCCACACTTCGGATCGAGCTGCCGCCCGAGGAAGTGCGGAAGGAGTGGGACTCCATCGCGGGCAACTTTGCGCGGCACGCCCGGATTGCCGGTTACCGGTCGGGGAAAGCCCCGCGTCAGGTGGTGGAGAAAAAATTCCGCAAGGAGATTCAGGATGAGTTGACCCAGAAACTGGTTTCAAAGAGCTACCATGAAGCGATCGCGGAAAAGCAGCTGCGCGTTGTCTCGCTGACAAATCTCGAAGACGTTGAATTTGGCGACGATCGTTCGATGCGGTTTCGGGCCACGGTTGTAACGGCGCCGGAATTTGAGCTACCGGATTACAAAAATATTCCGGTCGAGTTGCCTCCCGCTGAAACCACGACGGCTAAGATCGATGCCGCGCTGGAGCGACTACGTGAGCAAGCGGCTGACTTTGTCGATGCACCGGAACGCCCGCTAGACATGGGCGACTTTGCCGTCATTGACTTTACGGGTGCGATTGAGGGCAGGCCAATCAGCGAGATCGTGCCGGAAGCCAGCAAGAATTTGCACGGTGGCAGAAAGTTTTGGCTCCATCTCGCGCCAGATAATTTCCTGCCCGGTTTTTGTGAGCAGATTAGCGGAGCGAAATCAGGAGAGACCCGTTCGGTGCAGGTTGACTTTCCGGCTGACTTTCCGGTGCCCGAACTTGCCGGTAAGAAAGCCGATTATGCGGTCACGGTGAGCGAAATCAAAGATAAGGTGCTGCCTCCACTCGACGACACTTTCGCTGCGAAGCTGATGCCGGGAAAAACGCTGGAGGATATCCGTCAGACCGTCGCGCACAACCTCGAGCACGAAAAGGAGCACGAGCTCGAGCGCGCGAAAGAATCGCAGGTGCTTAAGTTCCTCCACGAGCGCATCAGCTTTGATCTACCGCCTGCGCTTTTGAAAAGCGAAACGCGACGTTCGTTGAATGAGCTTGTTCACCGCAATCGTGAGCGCGGCGTGCCTGACGACATGCTTAAGTCGAAAGAGAAAGAGCTGATCGAAGGCGCTGGCTCCATAGCGGCGCACCGGCTAAAGACGAATTTCATTCTGCATCGCATCGCCGAGCGGGAGAAGATTGAGGTCACGCGTCAAGAACTGGACGAACGCCTTCGGCACGACGCCGCGCAGCACAACATTTCCGTGGAAAAAATGCGCAAAGAACTACAGGGAAATGACGCGTTGAACGGAGTAGCGGAAGAGATTCTGCTGGGTAAGACCCTTGATTTCCTGAAGGCCAATGTTAGCGTCGCACCTGCCGTTGTACCGCTCTAACCCAGCCATCCGGCCGAAGAAATTACATGATTATCTCCTCTGAAAGCTTTCCGAAATCTGTGCTCGTTCCCATGGTCGTGGAGCAGACTGGTCGTGGCGAAAGGAGCTACGACATCTACTCGCGCCTGCTCAAGGATCGGATCGTTTTTATTGGGACGCCAATCGACGATCACATCGCGAACCTGGTCATTGCGCAGCTGCTTTTTTTGCAGATGGAAGACGGCAAGAAAGACATCAACATTTACATTAATTCGCCCGGCGGCTCGGTCTCGGCAGGCCTTGCCATTTATGACACGATGCAGTTCCTCACCTGTGACGTGACAACATATTGCCTCGGCATGGCGGCAAGTATGGGGGCGGTCCTCCTCTCCGCCGGAACCAAGGGAAAGCGCTTCGCCTTACCTAATTCCGATATCATGATCCACCAGGTATCAGGCGGCGCTCAGGGTCAGGCGAGCGATGTCGAACGCACAGTTGAATACATGTTTAAGCTGAAGAAGCGTCTGATTCGCATCCTCTCTCAGCACACTGGAAAAGCGGAGGATCAGGTGCTCCACGACTCCGATCGTGACTACTATATGAACGCGGTCGAAGCGCAGGCCTACGGCTTGGTCGACGAGGTCATCAAATCACGCAAGGAAGTGAAACTGCTTGATGGCGCTGCGGCGCCGTCCGATCGTTCCGCCGCGGTTGCTGTCGCGGAGGCCGCGTTGCCGCGCAAGATCGAGGAATAAGACCTGCTCTTTTAAGCCGGCAATCTCATGGCCCGCGCTTCGAACCTTACGATGTGCTCCTTTTGTGGCAAAAGCCACGCGGAGGTCCGCAAGCTCATCGCCGGCCCTGGCGTTTATATCTGCGACAGCTGCATCAACGTCT
>JBDTYN010000179.1:0-5094 GCA_040005675.1 Chthoniobacterales bacterium | reverse complement strand
CGCATTTCTCGCAGGCTGCTTTCATTTCCAAGGGCATAAGTCGCCGGTCCGTTGCTGACCCGCAACCGTCAGGGTATCGTCTCTGGCGGATTCGCGCGAGCGTCTCGGCGCCGATGGACAAAGCGAATTCGATCATTATGCACGCGCCGCGGGAGACAATCTTCGAGACGGCGGCGAATCTCGCGCTATGGCCGGAAATTCTGCCGCATTATCGCTCCATTCGTTACCTTGAACGAGCTCCGGAGCGTAATGTTGTCGTGATGGCCGCCGTTCGTTCCGGAATCCCCATCTCCTGGACCTCGGAGCAGATCATTGATCGCGAGAACCTGAAGATTCGCTTTCATCATTTGAAGGCGTTCACCAAAGGGATGCGGGTTGTCTGGTCGTTCCGCGAAACGCTAGCCGGCACGCTGGTCGAGATTGCGCATCAACTCAATTTCCGTATCCCGGCCCTTGCGCCCATCGCCGAGCCAATCATTGGCGACTTTTTTATTCACCACGTCGCGAGCGAAACTTTGCGGTGTATGAAGAGTTACTTGGAGAGTCGATGAGCTTCGAGGAACGGGCAGATCGGAAGAGGAGGTCGCGGCGTGCAGTCATAACCGGCCTCGGGCCGATCACGTGCATCGGGACGGGACGACAGGCCTTCTGGAGCGGACTCCGCGCAGAGAAAAGCGGGATTCGTGAGATCGAAGGGTTCGACACGACAGCCCTCAACGCGCATTGCGCTGGTGAAATCCCGGAATGGAATGGCGAGGATTATTTCGCGCCGCACCGTTTGAAGCGTCTCGATCGCTACGCGCAATTTGCCGTTGCCTCGGCACGGATGGCGCTCGACGACGCGCACCTGCCGTATGCCAAAGAAGAGCCGCAGCATCGAGTCGGAATTAGTTTCGGAACGGCGCTGGGCGGTGTCGCGAATGCGGAATATCAGCACGCCCATTTTTTAAAGAAGGGAACGCGCGGAGTGAATCAGACCCTCGCGCTCCAGGTCTTTGGCGGTTCTGCTCATTCCAATGTCGCGATTGAATTCGGTTTTCGTGGAGTCGGAACGACCAACTCCAACAGCTGTGCGAGCGGCACGGTCGCGGTCGGTGAAGCGCTTCGCTACATCCGCGACGATTTTGCGGACGTCATCATCGCCGGCGGAGCGGAGGCGCCGTTAAGTCCGCTTACCTTCGGTGCGTTCGCCATCATCAAGACGATGAGCCAATGGACGGGCGACCCAGCTCAAGCCTGCCGGCCATTCGACCTTTCGCGCGACGGTTTTGTCATGGGGGAAGGCGCCGCCTCGCTTGTGGTCGAGGAGTTGGAGCACGCGCGAGCTCGCGGGGCGCACATTTACGCCGAGGTGCTCGGTTATAGCTTGAACAACGACGCTTATCACATGACGTCGCCCTTGCCGTCAGGTGAGTCGTGCATCCGAGCGATGCGGGACGCGTTGACTGATGCCGGCCTGCAGCCAGAGCAGATCAACTACGTCAATGCACACGCCAGTGCTACCCAGTTGAACGACAGCACCGAGACACTTGCCTTGAAGCAGGTCTTCGGCGCGCGCGCGCTGGAGATCCCGGTGAGCGGGACCAAGGCCTACACTTCGCATGCGCTCGGTGCGACAGGCGCAATCGAGGCGACGATCTGCGCGCTCGCGCTGGATCAGCAGTGGATACCGCCGACGCTGAATCGCGATCGGCCAGACCCGGCCTGCGACCTCGACGTCGTCGCCGATCACGGACGCGACGTAAAGTTGAACCACGTGCTCAGCAACTCCTTCGGCTTTGGCGGAATCAACTCCTGCATCGTGCTCGGGCGCGCGCCCTAGAGTCCGCGCCCAATTTTGTCCTCCCGAGTCGCCAAAGGACAACGAGGGACCTCGCAAAGGGTGACGAAGCTTGCGTTTCGACTTCGTGCAATCAGCGGAGCGGCGTGAGGTCCTTCGCCGTCGGAGTCTGTCCTGAGCGAACGCAGTGGTCGAACGGGCGGCTCAGGATGACAGGCCCGTGCTCCGCAACTTCTCAGTGAATCCAGCGCTGGACAATCTGTCATCCCGAGTCGCCAACGGCTGACGAGGGACCTCGCACAGGGTGACGAAGCTCGCCTTATCGACTTCGTATAATTAGCGGCGTGTGTGAGGTCCTTCGCCGTCGGAGCCCGTCCTGAGCGAACGCAGTGAGTCGAACGGGCGGCTCAGGATGACATTGTTTTCGGGCTCGGCTTATTCGGAGCCTCTCAGTAAGTCGGGACGGTTCTCTCGCGTGCGGCGGAGCGCTTCTGATTTCCGCCACGCCGCGATCTGCGCGTGATTTCCAGAAAGAAGAATGTCTGGGACTTTGAGATCTCTGAATTCGGCTGGACGCGTGTATTGCGGCCCCTCCAGCAAACCGCTCGCGAAACTGTCATCCGTCGCCGATTGGTTGTGACCGAGGACGCCCGGTAATAACCGCCCGATCGCGTCGATGAAAACTACGGCGGCGATGGCGCCGTTTGTCAGAACATAATCTCCGATTGAAATCTCCGCGTCCACCAGTTCGTCGACGACGCGGTGGTCGACGCCTTCGTAGTGCCCGCAGATGACAATCAGATGCGATCGCTGCGAAAATTCGATCGCTGTGGCTTGATCAAAACGGCGGCCTTGCGGTGTCATCAGTACGACCGTGCTGCCATTGTCGCGCAGCGATTCGACCGCGGCGAAAATCGGCTCCGGCTTCATCACCATCCCCTGCCCGCCACCAAATGGTGCATCGTCCACAATGCGGTGCTTGTCGGTCGTCCAATCGCGCAAGTTATGGATCTGCAAATCCAGAGCGCCGCTTTCCTGCGCTCGTTTCATCATACTTTCGTTCAACGGAGCCCGGCAGATTTCGGGGAATAGCGTGAGGATGTCGACGCGCATACTGAAGCAACGTCCGGCGTCCAACCCCGAACGTCCAACGCTGAACGGACGCTCCCGTCGCCGGTGGGGAGAGACTCTGTCGAGCCTCGATTACACGCCTGAAAGGCTCGACAGACTCGCCCTACCAGGTGCGCAAACCGCTGGGAACCGCGCCCAGATTATTCTACGATCTCGAGCAGTGCGCGTTCGCCGTGCCGCTGCGCGGCGCTGGAGAGCAAAGCGCGGATCGCCTGGATCGTCTGCCCGTTGCGACCAATCACCCGGCCCACATCGCTTCGTCGCATAACCAAACGAAAGATCGTCGTCTTTCCAGAGGGCGCCTCGGAAAGGACCACCTCGTCGGGAAATTCGACTAGTTGGCGAATGATGAATTCAAGGAACTGCTTCACGAAACCTCGCGCCAGGTCAGGCGGTCGCTTCGGCCGCGGGGACCGGGGCAGCTTCAGCCGCCGACGTGTTTAATTTTTTGTTCTTCTTGATCAAACTGCGGACGGTGTCGGACGGCTGCGCGCCGCGTGAGATCCAATGATCGATCCGATCGAGTTTCAGGCCGCTGTTGTGTCCTTGTTTTTTCGGATCGTAGTTGCCGACGATCTCGATGAATTTCCCGTCGCGCGGACTGCGCTTATCCGCCACCACGACCTTGTAATACGGGCGGTTTTTCGCGCCCTCTCTGCGTAATCTGATTGAGACTGCCATAACTGTTTGTCCGTTAATTCTTCATCCGCGCCATCTGCGCCATCATCTTTTTCATTTTGCCCGCGTTCTTCATCATCTTGCGCATTTGATTGAAACGCTGGAGCAAATCGTTCACCTCGGTAACGCTGCTGCCGCTGCCACGGGCGATGCGCTGACGGCGCCGCGCGTTTAGGAGATCGGGCCGGGTGCGCTCTTCGCTGGTCATCGAAAGCACGATGGCTTCCGTCCGCTTGAGCTGCTTTTCGTCAACCGAAAGGCCCTGCACGTTACTCATGCCCGGAATCATGCCAAGGATATTTTCAAGCGGCCCCATTTTGCGCATCATTTTGAATTGCGCGAGGAAGTCGTTGAAATCAAACGAAGCGGTGCGCAGCTTTCGCTCCATTCGCTGCGCCTCCTCTTCATCGAACGCTTCCGCGGCTTTCTCAACCAGCCCGACGATGTCGCCCATGCCAAGAATCCGGCCCGCCAGCCGATCGGGAACGAATGCTTCGAATTGATCGAGCTTTTCGCCGACGCCGGCGAACTTGATCGGTCGCTGGGTCACCTCGCGCATCGAGAGCGCAGCGCCACCACGCGCGTCGCCGTCAAGCTTTGTCAGCACGATTCCGGTGATGCCAAGCGCTTCGTGAAAGTGCGTCGCAACGCTAACCGCCTGCTGGCCTGTCGCAGCGTCGGCCACAAGCAGGATTTCCTGCGGCTTGAGAAATTCCTTGAGCGTCTTGATTTCTTCAATCAACGCCGTGTCGATCTCCTGTCGGCCCGCGGTATCGAAAATCTGCACGTTACCGGATTGCTCCGCCGCCCAGACAAGACTCGCCGCAGCGGCCCGGCGGACATCCTTCTCCGCAGCCGATGGTCGGTAAACGGGGACGTCGGCCTGTGCGCCGAGAGTCGCAAGCTGCTCGATCGCCGCCGGCCGCTGTAAATCGCAGGCGATGAGCAGAGGAATGCGCCCCTGTTTTTTCAGCAGCTGGGCCAATTTGGCCGAGGAAGTGGTTTTGCCAGCCCCGTTGAGACCGACCATCAGGATGCGGGCCGGCTTTTCGAGATTGAGAGGAGTCGCATCGCCTCCGAGCAATGCCGTCAACTCGTCGTGAAAAATCTTCACGATCTGCTGGCCCGGCGTGACGCTGCGCAGGACCTCGTCACCAAGCGCCTTTTCTTTGACACGTGCGATGAAATTTTTCGCGACCTGAAAATCAACATCGGCCTCGAGCAGCGCGAGACGCACCTGTCGCATCGCGTCATTGACGTTCGACTCACTGATCGAGCCGTGACCGCGCAGGTCTTTAAAGATCTCCTGCAGCTTGTCGCCGAGTTGGGAAAACATACTAGATGTGTGTCGCGTCAAAGCGAAATGGTGAGGGGCGCTAGGGAATCGCCGAGAGATCCTTCGCCCCGCTCAGGATGACAGGGAGGGATTGACACCGAGTTGGGAAACATGCCAGGCGCCCCAAGTTGTGGTTTGGGTAGCGCACGCGTCTCGCTGAGACCCTCTT
>JBDTYN010000178.1:0-5902 GCA_040005675.1 Chthoniobacterales bacterium | reverse complement strand
CTCTTCAACAGGAGCGCGCCGGAATGCGTCCGGAGCTCGAATTTGTAATGGATACCCTCTTTAACGCCCGGAACGAAGAGCTCCCACACGCCGCTCCCGAGAAGCTTGCGCATCGGATTCACGCGGCCGTCCCACGCGTTCCAATCGCCCACGACACTGACGCGTTGCGCGTTCGGCGCCCAAACCGCGAAGTAAACGCCGGCGACACCGGCCACGTTCCGTAAATGCGCGCCGAACTTTTCGTAGAGCTGAAGATGATTGCCCTCCGCGAAGAGATGAAGGTCAACCTCGCCCAGGAAGGTGCCGTAACGGTATGGATCCTCGGTTACAAGTGCCGAGCCGTCCCATGCTGTAATCTGCAAGCGGTAATCGAGATCGCGATCCATGCCGGGCAGAACCGCCTGGAAAAGACCGTCTCCGTGCAGCCGATCCGAGGGAAACTCCTGCGTCGCTTTACCGCTGCCAGCGACAATTCGAAGCTCCTTCGCGTCCGGTCGAAAGGCGCGAATCACCAGATCGTCGCCGACGCGGTGCGGCCCGAGAATCCGAAACGGATCGTTGTGCCGGGCGGCGAGGAACTCCGAAAGTTCGTCTGCGGGCAGCCCCAGGATTTCGAAGGAACTCATGGTCGCGTCGGGCATCTTAGAACGTCCGGGAAAAATATCGCCCGGAATTTGGCCTGTGGAAGCGCGTCGACGGGGCCGGGGTCTGTCGAGCCTGCGTTGCGGCGTTGAACCGCGCCATCACCGAGAGTGTATTGTAGTAAGCCTCTCCGAGCCGTGAAACCGCAGAAGACGGCACGTTTGAAACTTGCCCACAACGCGTCTCGTAGAGACGCGACTACAACGGCATAACTCACGCGGAAATCAGGTCACAATCGGGATGGTGGGGCGAGACTCTGTCGAGCCTTACGGTGGCTCAGCCGCAGCTCCTTCGGGCGTGCTACCGAAGGCCCGACAGAGTCCTGGCCCCATCGAGGCGTCCTCCCCCTGCTTTACACGCGTAACTGCGCGACGCGCGCTTTGACGCGCTCGCAACGCTCCTGCTCCACGCTCGCATCGGGCTCTGCCAGGTGCTGCGCTTCGTACGGGACTCGTGCAGGTTGGAGGAAATTCTCGACGATCTCGTTCGCACGTGCCACGCGCTCCAGCGCCCCGGGCGTTATCCTTTTTTCCACCTCCTCCAGCAGACTGTCGCGAATCGCGATGTAGGCGCGGATTTCACGTTCTACCGGTTTCGCCGCAACGCCTTTCGCCGCTCGCGGAGATTGGCTCGCTGGACTTTTCGTTCGCCCCATGACCGAACGTGCTTTGCTGCGAGCGATGACATCAGTGGCTTGCATGGCACACAAAGCAGCATCTCCCGTGCTAATATTGGCTGGCAGCGTCCACAGAAATCTGGAACGCCACGAAGGAAGGAAAATGAATTCTTCCTGAGTTCCTGACTCCTCAAGGCGTCCAATCCCGGGCTGGCCTTATCGATAGGCGGCAAGCGAGCAGTCAGGGAGAATCGACGAAAGGTTCAGCCAGATGACGAAGTCGCCGGCGGCGCTACCTTGCCGCATCCATGATCGTCCGCTCTATCCTCGACCTCTCGCCCATCATTGCAGGCGGCGACGCCACGCTCGCTTTTCGCAATTCGGTCGATCTCGCGCAGCACGCGGAGAAATGGGGCTACCATCGCTACTGGCTGGCCGAGCATCATAATCTCCGCGGGATCGCGAGCGCGGCGACTTCCGTGGTCATCGGCCATGTGGCAGGTGCGACAAACAGCATCCGCGTGGGCGCGGGTGGAATCATGCTTCCGAATCATGCGCCACTCGTCATCGCCGAGCAATTCGGCACACTCGAATCGCTCTACCCGGGACGCATCGACCTCGGCCTCGGCCGCGCCCCCGGTAGCGACCAGCTCACGGCTCGCGCGCTCCGCCGGTTTCTCGGCAGCACCGGCGACACTTTCCCACAGGATCTGCTCGAGCTGCAGTCCTACTTCCGCGGCGGGCTGGACGGTCGCGCGGTCCGGGCCGTTCCGGGAGCTGGCTTGAACGTGCCGCTTTACCTTCTCGGATCGAGCGATTTCAGCGCACGTCTCGCGGCGGAGCTGGGGCTTCCCTTTGCCTTCGCTTCACATTTCGCACCCGATTACCTGGGCGTTGCGCTCGATCTCTACCGGCGTGAATTCAAACCCTCACCATCGCTGGCGAAGCCTTACGTTATGGTCGGCATTGGTCTCTTCGCGGCGGAAACCGACGCCGAGGCCCGCAGGCTCTTCACTTCCGCTCAACTGATGACGCTCGATCTCATCCGCGGAGAACCGCGCGAGCTGCCGCCGCCTGTCGATAGTATGGATGGACTCTGGAGCCCGGCCGAAGAGCGCGCGATCGCGCAACGGACCCGCTGCTCCGCCGTCGGTTCCGCCCAAGCGGTGCGTAGCCGGATCGAAGAGCTGATCGCCGAAACCCGCGCCGACGAGATCATCGCTACGGCGCAAATCTTCGACCACGCCGCGCGTTTGCGTTCCTTCGAGATTGGGGCCGCCGTATTGCGGGAGATTTGATTCGGATCGGTTGATGGAGCGCGCCTGACCCTGGGGATGCGTCGGTCACCTTTCCGCGTCTCGAGGCCATAAGCTGGTCGAGGCCGAATTATCCACTCTTCCCGGACTCCCAGGCGCCACCCGTCTGGCAGACATTTTGCTGCCTTCCAGGCGGATGCATGCGTTGCACAGTGCCGTACCGAACGCTGGCGCCTCGGCTCCCGAAGGGCTTCTCAACCTGCACGGCGCCCGGCTGCTGATCTTTGTCGTCGCCTACGACGCGGAGCGCACTCTCCAATCCGTGCTCGATCGCATCCCCGCTTCGCTGCATCAGGAAGGCGTCGAGGTACTGGTAATCGACGACTGCTCGAAAGATCGCACCTTCGACATCGGACGCTCCACCAGATCCAAAGGGTTGCGGATTTCCACTCTGCGCAACCCGGTCAATCAGCGCTACGGCGGCAACCAGAAGCTCGGCTATCGCTACGCCATTGATCATGGCTTCGATGTCGTGGCGCTCCTGCACGGCGACGGGCAATATGCTCCCGGAAAACTTCCTGACCTGCTTGGACCCATCCTGGCAGGCGAAGCGGATGCGGTGCTCGGTTCGCGCATGTTACACCGCGGCGCCGCCCGCAGAGGCGGCATGCCACCATATAAATATGTCGGCAATCGTATCCTGAGCGCTTTCCAAAACTGGATTCTCGGCACCCGGCTCTCGGAATTTCACTCCGGTTACCGCGCCTATACCGTCGACGCGCTTCGACAAATTCCATTCGAGCGCAACACGAACGAATTCCACTTCGACACCGAGATCATTAACCAGCTCGTATTTAGAAAGCTTCGCCTCGTCGAAGTCCCAATCCCGACCTACTACGGCGACGAACTCTGCCATGTCGATGGGCTCCGCTACGCCTGGGATGTTTGTAAGACGATGCTGCTCGCACGGCTGCATCAATTGAATCTCCTCTACGACCGCAAGTTCGACGTCGACGCGAACGACGAACACTATGACCTGAAGATCGGTTACGTTTCTTCGCATACACTCGCGCTCGCGGCCGTTAACCCCGACGGCACGCTCCTCGATCTTGGCTGCGGTCAGGGGCTCTGGTCGGAATTGGCCGCCTTGAAGGGCGCGCGGGTCACCGCGGTGGATCAGTTCGCCCCGATTGGAAAGCCCTCCTCCAACGCGAGGGTTCGCTATATTCGCTGGAACCTCGATAGCGCCCGGTTTCCGGCTGTGGTATCGCGCTTCGATCAGATCTTCCTTCTCGACATCGTCGAACACCTGCGCGACCCCGAAGCTTTCCTGGATCAGCTACGCCAGGCAGCCGGCGGAAAGCGTCCAGACGTTATTCTGACGACGGCGAACATTGGTTTCTTTGTAACGCGACTCATGCTTCTTCTCGGTCGCTTCAACTACGGCCGCAAAGGCATTCTCGATCGTACACACACCCGGCTCTTCACCTTTGGGACCTTGCAGAAGCTTCTCGAGCAGGCTGGCTATCTCGTTGAGGAGATTCGTGGTATCCCCGCGCCATATCCCTCGGCGATCGGATTGAATCGATGGAGTCGCGTTCTGCTCTGGATCAATTGCGAATTGATTCGGCTCTGCCACGGGCTCTTCTCTTACCAGATATACGTCCGTGCTCGCGCTGTTCCTACAGTCCATCAGCTGCTTGCCGAAACGATTGAAGCCTCTGGTTTGAGATCAGAGCAGGTTCGGAATTAACATGACGGATTCGTCGCCGTCTGCCCCAGACGTATCGCCCCGTGTTCAGCATCGTAGAAGCGCCTGAAACCGGCTCAACGATTTTGAAATTAGGTGTCATCAGCAGCTTGTTTAACCCGGTTACAGCGGAAGGTGTGGTCGCTTGCATGCCTGATCGGAATAGGTGGAAGCGCATCCTGCATTCGAACATCTTTCTCTGTTCCATTTTCGCAATCCTGACCTTTGCGGTTTTTGGTCAGGCTATCGGATTCTCATTCGTTAACTATGACGATCCGGCCTATGTCTCTGGCAATGCAGCGCTGCAGCAAGGGCTTACTCCCGCCGGAATTCGCTGGGCGTTTACCGCAAACCTGACCCACTATGCGCCTGCGGCGGAATATTGGGAGCCGCTTACACTTCTGAGCCGGCTGGCAGATTTTGAGCTCTACGGACACCGTGCCGGCGGCCCTCATCTCACCAATATCCTTCTTCATCTCGGGGCGGGCCTCGCCCTTTTCGGGGCACTGCTGCAACTCACCGCGTTTCGCTGGCGGAGCGCGCTCGTGGCCCTGCTATTTCTCATCCATCCGCTACATGTCGAGCCGGTCGCCTGGATCTCCGCGCGCAAGGACTTGCTCAATGGCCTCTTCTATTTCCTCACCGTCTGGGCTTACGCCTGGTACGTGCGGCGGCCGGGGCTGCCTCGGTACTGCCTTATGCTCGCAGCCTTTCTCGGTGCCAACTTCTCCAAGCCGATGGCTGTCTCCCTGCCTGTCGTTCTCCTCTTGCTCGACTTCTGGCCTTTATCCCGGTTCCGCTTCGACGACGGCGCTCGCAGTGCGATCATTCCCCTTATTCGCTGCCTTCTCGAGAAGCTGCCCTGCTTCGCCATCGCCGCTGGAGTCAGCGTCCTCGCATGTATCGATCAGCGGAATCATGGCGCACTCGGTGACCTCGATCTGTTTCCGCTTTCCGTGCGCCTGGGCAACGCCGCTCTTTCCTGCTGTCTCTACCTCGGCCGCACACTGCTACCCATCGATCTTGCGGCGTTTTATCCACACCCGAGTCTTGCGATCAACTGGCTCGCAGTTGTCTTCGCGGCCGTCTTTCTCCTTGGCTGCACCGCGCTTTGTTTTCGGGAAATAAAACGTCGGCCGTGGTTGCTAATGGGTTGGGCCTGGTTCCTCGCCGTCATTTTTCCCGTCAGCGGCATCATCCAAATCGGCGAATCCGCTCAGTCGGACCGCTACACTTATGTCGCCCTCACCGGCGTCTTCGTCATTCTCGTCTGGCTCGGCGCGGAACTGGTTACGCAGCTAGAGAGAAATCCAATGCGATGGAGAACCCAGCGCCTTCCACTCGCCGTCTCGGGTGCCGCGCTCCTCGCGATACTTGGCATTCTCGCCTGGCAACAGACGACTACCTGGCGCGATAGCATTTCCCTGTGGGGCCACGCCATCGAGGTCACCGACGACAACTTCGTTGCTCAGATCAATCTCGGCTCAGCCTTTTCCGCCACCGGGAATCGCGGGGAAGCCATGCTACATCTGCGCGAGGCGCAGCGCATTCATCGTCCGCTTACTCTCTTTCAGCTCGCGAAGGCGGCGCGGTGCGAAAAAGAGGGAGATTGGAAAACCGCCGCCACCTTGTATCAGC
>JBDTYN010000177.1:0-13305 GCA_040005675.1 Chthoniobacterales bacterium | reverse complement strand
AGATTGAACGCCACTTTCTCGAGCGGCTCGGCCAGCGTCTTCCGTTCGATCCAGCCCCAGTCTCCGCCGGAATCGCGCGTGCTGTCCTCGGAATAAATTTTCGCGAGTCCTTCGAACTCGGCGCCGCCTACGAGCTTGTGCAAGATCTCCTCCGCCATCGCCTTTTGCGATGCTGCATTACCTCCGCCTGTCTGTCCCGGAATCATGATCATGCGGAGTTTAACGCCCTCTTTGCTCGTGAACTCATCACGATGCTTCGCGTAATATTCGTCCACTTTGGACGGAGGAACTACCGCCTTCCGCTTCACGTTTTTGGCGCGCATTGCCTGCACGATCATCTTTTCCTTCTCCAACTTCTTAAACTCGGTAAGCGTGAAATTCTGCGCCTGTAGTGTTTTAATGAACGTGTTCCGATCGCCTCCGAAAGACTCCTGTACGATCTCCTTCGTGTGCTGATCGACGTAATGATCTGGTACCTGAGCATTTTCCTTGTCGAATGCCTGAATAATAAGCTGCCGATCGATCAAGTCCTTCAG
Source organism: Chthoniobacterales bacterium (assembly GCA_040005675.1). GTDB lineage: Bacteria > Verrucomicrobiota > Verrucomicrobiia > Chthoniobacterales > UBA10450 > JACCXL01. The sequence continues at coordinate 12,769 of JBDTYN010000177.1, read as the reverse complement.
CGCCGCGCTTCGCACTTCCTTCACCTTCGTCATCAACTCCTGACCGGTGTACTGCGAGTGGAGCAATTTTTCGCGGGGACCGACCAGCTCGCGGACCTGCGAATAGGTAATGACGTCCCCGTTTACGACCGCGGCAATACCATCCACCGGGAGCGCATCGCCGCGGGACTTCTGGCTGGCTGCATCACCTGATGCGGACTGCTGCTGCGCCGGAGGCGGGGACGTCTGCGGCTGTGTCGGAGCAGCAACGACCGCGCCCGGCACGAGCAGCGCACAGAGTAGTAGAGCTTTGGGATAGCGGAGACAAAACATCGAGTTCAGACCTTCTTAATCAGTTCCAGAACCTCGTTGAGCTTCCGGTCGAGTCTAACGTTACTTATGCGGGGAAATTTGCCGCCGACAAGGAGAAAGTCCCCGTGCCGGGTCAGCATCAGCTTATCATCGCGCACCTCGATGCGAGTCATCGCGGCCTTCGCCGCCGCCAGTTTGATCTCGCTCAGGACAAAGAGATTCTCGACTGCCGGCGGAGATTTTCCGAACCGGTCGCGCCATTCTTTCCGCAGCCGATCCCACTGCTCGCGCGTCGCAAGTTCTGCCAGCTTGCGGTACGCTTGGATGCGCTGCGTCGTATCGTTGATGTAATTTCCCGGAATGAACGCCGGCACGCGCTTCTCCGGCTCGCTCTTGATAAATTCGGCTTCGTTTGCCGCCACGAAATCAAGACGCAGATCAACTTCCAGCCGTTTTTGGAACTTCTCGCCTTTGAGTTGCGCTACCGCCTGCCGCAGCAGCTGGCAATAAAGATCGAAACCGACCGCGACGATGTGACCGCTCTGGGCGGTGCCAAGAATGCTGCCGGCTCCGCGAATTTCGAGGTCCCGCATGGCGATGCGGAAACCCGCGCCTAACGAGCTGTATTGTTTGATCGCATTGATTCGTTTACGCGCGGCGCCCACCGTCATCATCTCGCGCGGCAGGAGCAGGTAGGCGTAGGCTTTGTGTTCTGCGCGTCCGACGCGGCCCCGCAGCTGGTAGAGATCGGCGAGACCGAATTGATCCGCCCGGTCGATAACGATCGTGTTCGCGTTTGGGATATCGAGCCCGCTTTCAATGATGGTGGTGCAGACGAGCACGTCGATCTGGCCGGCAACAAAGCGTGCCATGACGCTTTCCAGTTCGTCCGCTTCCATCTGGCCGTGGCCAAACTCGACGCGCGCGTGAGGACAGAGCTCGACGATGCGATCACGCACTTTCTCGATCGACTGGACGCGATTATGCAAAAAGTAGACCTGGCCCTGCCGGTCCAGCTCGCGGTTGATCGCGTCGCGGATAATCCGTTCGTCGTAGCCGCAAACCACTGTCTCGACGGGCAGGCGATTGAGTGGCGGCGTCTCGATTGTCGACATGTCTTTCACGCCGACAAGGGAAAGATAAAGCGTGCGTGGGATCGGCGTCGCCGAGAGCGTGAGCACGTCAACGAGTTTGAAAAGCTCTTTGAACTTTTCCTTGTGCAGCACACCGAAGCGCTGCTCTTCGTCGATCACCACCAGGCCGAGATCTTTGAAAATGACGTCGCCGGAGATGAGACGGTGGGTTCCGACAACGATGTCCACTCCCCCCTCCTTCAGCAATTGTATCACCTTTCGCTGCTCGCCGGGAGAACGAAAGCGGCTCAGCATTTCAATCCGCACCGGATAGTCGAGCATGCGCTGGCGGAAAGTTTCAAAATGCTGTTGCGCCAGGACCGTGGTCGGCGCCAGCAGCGCGACCTGCTTGCCCTCCATCACTGCTTTGAAGGCGGCACGAATCGCGACTTCGGTCTTCCCAAAACCGACGTCGCCGCAAATGAGCCGATCCATTGAGCGCGACTGCTCCATATCCCTTTTGGTGGCGGCGATCGCACTCAGTTGGTCCGGTGTTTCGCGGTAAGGGAATGAGTGCTCGAATTCCAACTGCCACCTAGTGTCCTGCCCAAAGGCGTAACCGAGCTGCGTCTCCCGCTCGGCTTGCACGGCTAACATTTTGCCGGCGTAGTCGAAGATCGACGCAGCAGCATTCTTTTTCGCGCGGGTCCATTTGGCGTCAGCAAGGGAACTGAGCGCGGGCGATTTCTTCCCCACGCCGACGTAACGCGACACCAGGTAGGCCTGTTCGAGCGGCACGTAGAGCTTCGCCTCTTCCGCAAACTCGAGCGCCAGAACTTCCTGCATTCCGCCGGCAGGCGAGGGGACGCGGGTGAGCTGCAGAAACCGGCCGACGCCGTGCTCGAGATGCACGACGAGGTCGCCTTCGTTCAGTTCACTGAAATCAATTTGGGCGCGATTGCGGCCGAGCTTTTCTGCCCGCTGCAAACGGCGGCGGCCATGAGTCGGAATGCGGCCGAAAAGTTCCGCTCCGGAAAGCACGACAAGCTGCCCTTCGGGAAAACAGAATCCGCCGGAAATCGTACCTTCGAGCAAGGCGACCTCGTCGAGCGCGCCCGCCGCGGCGCTCCGCGAGTGCCGAACCTCTACTGATGGCGCGTCGGCCTGCCCGCCGTCACCGAGCGATGCTGCGGGCTCGCCCATGATCTCACGGAAACGTTCAATTTCCCCTTCCGTCTGGAAGTAGATGACAATGTGCTCACCGTCCGCCCTCCATTGTTGCAGCCGCGTGGCGAAATGTGCCCGTCGTGCTTCGATCAACATGAAATCGCCCACGGCGAATTCGTGCACATCCGTGTCGTGGAAGGCCCCGGCGTAATCTTCGGCGCCGGCGGCGTCGTTCTCTGCACCTCGCGCCGAATTTCCGATCCAGCCTTCACTGATTGCGATGTGGGCTTCATCGCCGGCCTCCGGCTCAATCGCGATGCGCCGGTGATCGGCCCTGACGTATTCGGCGACGGTACCGCCGGCATTTTCGGCCGAGCCAAGCAGCAACTCGACACTCTGCAGGTTGCGGACGGAAGTCTGCGTATCGACGTCAAATTCCCGCAGCGATTCGATCTCGTCTCCAAAAAATTCTGCGCGCACCGGCAACTGCGCCTGCCACGAGAAAAGATCCAGAATTCCTCCGCGGACGCCAAATTGCCCACGCGTCGTCACTTGCGCGACACGCTCGTAGCCGGCGCCGGGGAGCTTGTCGATCAGGCTTTCCATCGTGCGTTCCGAACCGCGTTTGAGAGAAAGCATGCCGGAAGCGAGGTCGCGGCGCGGCGGGGCCGGCTGTTCGAGACCCGCTCGCGTGGCAACGATCACGTGCGGTCCCTTTTCGCGCTCGACGCGACTGAGCACGGCCAGGCGTTCCGCTGCAATTTCCGGATCAGGCAGGATATTCTCCACCGCGGCAAACTCCGCTTCCGGTAAAAAGAGCGCATCCGGCACCCAGGTGAGGAGGGATTCGTGCAGGAGATCCTGCCTGCGAACGTTCGGGCACACGACCCAGACGGTTTGGCGAATATGCCGCGCGATCGCCGCAGCGAGAAACGCCTGCGCGGGTTTGACCACGTGCGAAAAACTGACCGCGCCCGGGGCGATGCCAAGCTCCCGCAGCTTGCCCGAGATCGATTCTGTCTCGAGGACGAGCGACAGGATATCGAGCGGTCGCGAACCTGGCATCGGCAACGATTCGGCGATTGCGCCGGAACTTCAATCCGGCAGCGCCGCCGGCTGTTAAAGGCCGCGGCCGACCGCTTGCGCGACGGCGCGCAACCGCGGCACAAGCTCCCCGAAGATCTCCGGCGTGAGCGCCTGGTCGCCATCGCTTTTGGCGAGCTCGGGCGAAGCATGTACCTCGATCATGATGGCATCGGCCCCGGCCGCCACGGAGGCGAGCGCCATTCGCGGGACGAAATCCCGCAGCCCGATTCCGTGGGTCGGATCGACAACGACCGGTAAATGCGTTTTCGATTTGAGCAGCGGCACTGCATTCAAATCCAGGGTGTAGCGCGTTGCCGTTTCGAACGTGCGAATACCGCGTTCACAGAGGAGGACGTTAGGGTTGCCCTCGCTCAAGATGTATTCGGCGCTCATGAGCAGCTCGTTGATCGTAGCGCTGAATCCGCGCTTGAGCAGCACAGGCAGGCGGCTGCGGCCGACCTCTTTCAAAAGCGAAAAATTGTGCATGTTGCGCGTCCCGATTTGCAGGCAGTCGGCGAACCGCTCGACCATCGGGAGGTCACGCGCGTCCATGATTTCGGTGATAATCGGAAGACCCGTTTGCTTGCGGGCTTCGGCCAGAAAACGGAGACCCTCTTCGCGCAGACCCTGAAAGCTGTAAGGCGAGGTCCGCGGCTTGAAGGCACCACCGCGCAAAATTGCCGCGCCCGAGTTCTTCACCGCGCGCGCGAGAGCGAGGATCTGGTCTCCGCCCTCGACCGCGCAAGGCCCGCAGATCAAGGCGACATCGTTCGCAGCCCCAATGGCAACATTGCCGATTCTTACTTTCGACGCTCTGCCGCGCGTTTCAAACGAGGCTAGTTTATACGGCTTGAGGACCGGGACGATCGCTTCGACGCCCGGCATAAGAGAGAGAGGTTTTTCGCGGACCAGGTTTTCAGGCCCGATAACTCCTATAATTACCCGGGAGGCACCGCGGCTGATCTGCGCATCGAGTCCGAACTCGTGGACGCGAGCGACAATTGAGTCGATCTGCGCCTCAGTCGCAGTGGGCTGGGTGATAATAATCATGGCGAACAGGTGCGGGAGCCGAGCATGTCGCTCCCAAAGAGCGAGTGCAAGCCGAGACCAGATCGACGCAAGGCGGCAGCGCCTTATTCGATGGTGACAGGAGTTCCTGCAGTAACCGAATTAAAGAAGCTTTCGGCCATGAACTCCGGCATCCGGATGCAACCGTGCGACGCCGGGTAGCCGGGCAGATATCCGGCATGCATACCGACGCCGCCCACGATGCGCATGAAGTACGGCATCGCGGCACCCTTGTAATGCGTGCCGGGCGGCTTCGGATCCTTCTCTTTGTCGATGTTCGGCACCACCACATTGTCAGCATCATCGACGTAATCGCCGTACTTGCTCGAAACGTGCTCTTTGTCCTTTTGGATGATGCTGAACTTCCCGTTTGGAGTGATCAGGCCTTCCCGGCCCGTGGATAACTGAGAAACCCCGACAAGCTGTCCGCCCTTATAAAAATAAGCGCGCTGCTCGGCCAGTTTGATCTTGATGGAAGGCTTGCCAGAAAGGCCGTCGCCATCCCAATAAGAGACGGTATCCTGGGGAGCGGCGGCCGAGACGGGATCACTGCCGTAGATACCACCCAGGTACTGAGTCTGGGTGGAAAGCCGCGGGTCGTCGCTTTCGCAAGCGGCGAGAAAGAGCGCCGCGCCAAGTAACGCGGACGGTACGAGAAAGCGCATAATTAATCGGGACAAAGCGGGTTTCGGGCCAATGGACGGGAGCTTGTAATGTCAAACTGTCGAAAGTCAAGCCGACCTGCCGCTTACGCTTCGCCCACGCTTAACTCCTGCGGCGCGGATCTCTCGAGGCGATTCCCACGGCTTGAATTCTGCTTTTTTGGGCGCAGACTCCCGACCGTCTACGCCCTTGCGATGCCTACCTACGAATACTCGTGCGAGAAGTGCGGAAAGAATTTCGATGCGTTTCAGTCGATGCGCGATCCAGCGTTCATTGAGTGCCCGAAGGAGCATTGCCAGCTGACAAAGTGGGGCCGGGGGAAAGTGAAGCGTCTGCTCGGCACTGGCGCTGGTCTCATCTTCAAGGGATCGGGTTTCTACATCACTGATTATCGGAGTAACTCTTATAAAGAGGGCGCAAAGAAAGAAGCCCCGCCTGCGAGTACCCCAGCTGCCGAGAAGGCGAGCGGCGCAAAAGAGTCGGCTCCCGCCGCGTCGCCCGCACCTGCACCCTCTGCACCGGCGAAACCGGCCCAGAATAAACCCAGGCCTGCAGCGGAATGACGAAGCTCCTTTGTCCCGAGTGCCGGCACGAAAACGAGCCGGAGCGAGTTTATTGTCATTCCTGCGGAGCCCGGCTGGATCGATCCGCACTTGCGAAAGCGAAATCGAAAGAAGAAGATCCGAAAGCAACGCGAAAGCGGCTTAAGTCGATGCTTGATCCGCGGGGGGCGAAACTGCGGATGCGTTTTTTTCAGCTGAGCAAGCTGGTGCTCGGTGCGCTCGCCCTCGCCGTCCTCATCCAGATGCTTTTGCCGCCTGACGTTCCGCCGCGCCCTAAAAGCACGATGCTGGCGGCGCAGATAGGATTAGACCTCGAAAACGCGGCCGCCTCCCACAGCTCAACTCCGATTCAATATACCAGCGATCAGGTCAACACCTACCTCGCCTACACGCTTAAATCGAAGCAGGCGGCTCTCAGTAATTTTTTGCAATTCGAACGCGCACTAGTTGCGTTCGATGAGGGTTCGGTGCGAGTGACGACCGAACGTTCGTTATTCGGTTATTCCGTCTATGTTGCAGCCAGTTACGGCGTCGCATTGCGGGATGGCCACCTTGTCGCCAGAAATCTCGGCGGCAGCATCGGCCGTCTGCCGATCCACCCTCAGCTCATGCAACACGGAGATGTCTTTTTTTCGGGGCTCTGGGCTGCACTTGATCGGGAACGAAAATCCGTTGCAAAGATGGCCGGGATTGAGCTCCACCCCCAGGTCGTGGCACTGACGCCGCGGGCCTGAAACCCTTATGGCGGGTGCCGGCTCGCGCCGCGCACCCGCCATCCCAACCCAAAGTTTTTTCGCGTCCGCGACCGACCTGGTCGGTCTTACGCGAGCCCCATTGTGGCAAGCAGTTGACGATCGATCTGGCCGTCAATCCGCAAGCCGTGGGACCGCTCGTAACCGCGAATTGCGTTATGTGTCCCGCGTCCCATGACGCCGTCGATCGCTCCGCGGTAATAACCTGCCCGCGCCAGGCGCTGCTGCACGCGCACCACCACTGAACGGTCGCCATTTACATCTCGATAGCCATAAGGCTCCGGAGCCGCGTTGTAGCCATACCCGTAGGGACGATACCCATACCCATCATAGCCATAGGGAGAGTAACCGGAGTAGGGATAACCGTATCCGCCGAGGTAGCCGGCGCTGAAGTAAAAGCTGTACGGATCGTAGTGCCAGCGATGCCAATCGTAGCGGTTGCAATCGCGATTGGGAACTCGCGCCCAGGTGTTGGTTGGGATTCTGTGAGAAGCTTGCGCGGAAGTGGTCGTTTGGGACAGGTGTCCGGCCATTGCCGGGGAGGTAAACATGCCAAAGACGGCGCTTCCGATGAGTAAGGTATCCTTCAATTTCATAATCCCTCTGGCGTTTGTGCTAGTTATACCCCGGCACCGCGCGAAGGTTGCTCTCCCCTCGGGCGGATACCCCGTCGGGCGACGCCGAAGCGTTTTCTTCTCGCGGCAAGTCGGACGGCCGCTAGTCTGTAGGTCGCTTCGGTGAAACCTCTGGCCGCCCCCATTTTGCTCGCGATCGGCTGTGCCGCTCTCAGCCTGCCCGCCCTCGCGGAGCCGTTGCCGCGCAGCGTCAGCACCTCGCGCGAATTCATTGTCTATGGTGTCGATACGCCTCTGCGCGGCGCCCTCTGCGACCTCGCCGAGCGCACGAAGCGCGACCTCCTGACGCTTCTCGATCTCCGAGACGAGTGGGAGACGCCCGTGATCGTCAACGCGCAGTTTCCGCAAGCAAACGTGCCGGAATCGGCGCAAGCGTTGCTGCACTTTAGCCAAACCGGCTTTGGGTTGAAATTTCAACTCGACGTCGTTGTCCCCCCGGACGTGAGCGCGCCCGCCGTGCAGCGCGAATTGCTCCGCGCCACGCTGTTGGAGATTATGTACCGCCGCCACCCGAACGTGCCCCCTGGCGCTGCGTATGTGCAACCGCCAGACTGGTTGCTGGACGGAGCTTTGGCCCATGAGCAGCGTGAGACCGCCCCTTCCACCGGGTTGCTCCGCGCCCTGAACGAGGCAGATGGCCTCATGTCGCTCGAAATTTTTTTGCGCCAGCGGCCCGCGCTCCTCGATACGACCTCCCGGGCCCTCTACGCCGCCTGCTCGCGCTCTCTGCTTGAACTCCTGATTGAACGACCGGGAGGGCGGACGCAGCTGGCGCGTTTTGTGGTAGCGCTTGCTGACTCCACCAACGATCCGCTCGCCGATTTACGCTCCCACTTCCCTGTCCTGGCCGAGGATCCGGAAAAAGCATGGCGAGCGGGCGTTTCGCGCATCGCAGCGTCTGGCGGGTTTGCGCTCCTCTCGCCGGCTAAGACAGAAGAGCAACTGTCGGCGCTTTTGCATATCCGTGTGGCGGAAAAGGGACACCCCACCAGGAGCTACGCGCTGGAAGAGTTTGCCCAGTTTGTTTCATCAAAAACCGCCCGGCGGGTTTTGCGTGGACGGACCGACGACCTCGTTTTGCTCAGCGCGCGAGCCAATCCCTTATCCCGCCCGGTAGTGATCGAATACGGACGAATCGCCGCGCTCCTCAGTCGTGGGAAGACATCCCGAATGCGCGAGCGACTTACCCGCGTCAGTCGAGCGCGCCTCGAACTGGGACAAACAGGCCGGGAGATCGACGATTACCTGAACTGGTTTGAAGCAACACAATCACCGACTGCCAGCGGCGCGTTTGCCGAATATCTGCGCGCTGCCGGTCGCACGCCGGAAACGCCACAGCGCCACGATCCCATCTCGCTCTACGTAAGCTCGATCGAAACGCAGTTCCGCGATTAAATCAGACTGCCGTTCGCGCCGGGGATACGGCCGAAATCGGGAATCGCTGGCGCGTTGGTTGCTCCCATGAATGTTGCCGCTTATCGTAGCCGGCCTTCCACAAGGCACTCCCGCCATGCAGAAAATTGGTTTTGCCGAAGCTCTTGATTCGATTGTGACCAGCGATCCGCGCTATCAGCGCGAAGCCTACATCTTTCTGCGCGACGCGCTCGATTACACGACGAAACAACAGAAGAAGAGCAAAGGCGCTTCAGTGCGTCACGTTTCCGGGCCGGAATTGTTGGAGGGCGTTCGCAAATACGCCCTGAAGGAATTCGGGCCGATGGTCGTTACCGTTCTCTCCTTCTGGGGAATCAAAAAAACAGAGGATGTCGGCCACATGGTTTTCAATCTGATCGGCGCGGGGATTTTCGGGAAGACCGAAGAAGACTCGATCGAAGATTTCAAGAACATCTTCGATTTTAACGAGGCCTTCGCGAAACCATTTGCACCGGAAAAGGCCGCGCCGGACGCTCCGCCGATTGCGCTGCCCGCGCCCAAGGTCACATGACCCTGCGCGCTATTTCTCGCGGCTCATGATCGGCACCGCCCATCTGACATCCGTGCCACCGGAGAACTCCACCCTCCTGAGTTTTCCTCCGAGCTCGGCGCAAAAATGGGTGCTGCCGAATGGGCTCACTCTGCTCGTGCAGGAAGACCGCAGCGCGCCGGTGGCCAGCGTGCAGGCCTGGTGCGGGACGGGCAGCATCGATGAAGACGCAAACCTCGGCGGCGGCCTTTCGCACCTTCTCGAGCACATGTTGTTCAAAGGAACGAAGACGCGGCGGGCCAACGCCATCGCGCAGAAAATCCAGGACGTGGGCGGTTACATCAACGCTTACACCTCCTTTGATCGCACCGTTTATTGGGTTGATGTCCCGAAAGAAGGTGTCACGGCCGCGCTCGACGTCTTGGCGGATGCGATGCTGAATTCAATTCTTCCGCCGGAAGAGTACGCGAAGGAACAGGAAGTCATCCGGCGCGAATTTGCGATGGGCTTTGATGATCCGGATCGCATGGCCGGCCAGCTCCTTTTTGCGACGGCCTATCAACGCCATCCTTATCGCCTCCCGGTCATCGGGCATCTCGACATCTTCAACCAGCTCACGCACGCACAACTGACCGGGTATTACCAGGGGCGCTATCTTCCTAATAACCTGACCTTCGTCATCGTGGGTGACGTGGATGGCGAGCATGTCCATCAACAGCTTGTCACCCTCTTTAAAGACGTTCCGGCAAAATCGCTCAAGCCCGTCTTCATTCCCGCGGAGCCGCCGCAACTCGGGCGACGCGAAGCGCATCAGGAATTCGCGACCGAACTGACGCGGCTTTCGCTCGCCTGGCACATTCCCGAGATCACCCACCCGGACGTGCCGGCACTCGACCTTCTCTCCACCATTCTCGGCGGCGGCCGCAGCTCGCGTCTCTATCGCCGTGTGCGTGAAGAAGCTGGCCTGGCTCATGGCATCTCGGCTTTTTCTTATACGCCCGGACAGCCGGGGTTACTCGGAATCGATGCCACCGTGGACCCCGAGAACCGGGTGCCGACGCAAGAGCTTGTCCTGCAGATTGTCGCGGAGATCCAGCAATCCGCTGTCACGCCTGAAGAGCTTACGAAAGCGAAAAAGATTTCCTTAAGCCATCATCTCGGCGCCTTGACCACCATGCGCGGACAGGCTTCCGATCTCGGGTCGAATTGGTTCCTGACCCGTAATTTGAATTTCACGCGCGACTATTTGGCCGCCGTGCAAAGAGTGAGCGTCGAAGATATTCGCCGCGTCACCGCGAACTATCTCACGGACGATAACCTCACGATCGTATCGTTGAATCCGAAAGGGGCGCTCGTCGCTAAAGCTGATGCCACCAGGCCGGTCGTAGGCGGCGAGATCCAGAAATATGAGCTCGCAAGTGGTCTCCGCCTTCTCGTGCGCGAAGATCCACGTTTGCCCCTGGTCGCAATCACCGCCGTTTTCCGCGGCGGTCTTCTCGCGGAAACGCCCGGCACCAACGGCATCACGCACTTGCTCGCGAAAACCCTGCTGAAAGGAACCGGGTCGCGTACTGCCGAGCAGATCGCTGATACCCTGGAGGCAGTCGGAGGCAGCATCGGCAGCGACTCCGGCAATAACAGTTTCAACGTTACCATCGATGTGACTCAGCCCGACCTCAAACTTGGGGCCGAGATTCTCGCGGACGTTTTGCTCAATGCCACTCTGCCGCAAAAGGCGCTGGCACGGGAAAAGCAAGTGCAGCTTGCCGGGATCAAGGAAGAAGAGGAGCAGCTCACCGCCGTTGCGCGCAATATTCTGCGCGAGGCGCTCTTCGCCGAGCACCCCTACGCACTGCGCGCCAAGGGGACCGCCGCTTCTGTCAAGAAGCTGACACAGAAAGACGTAATCGCGTTTCGCGACCGCTACCTCGTCGCGCGGAACGGCGTGATCTCTGTCTTCGGAAATGTGAAGGCGGCAGAAGTGAAACAGCTCTTCGAGCAACTGCTCGGCGCGATGAAATCGGGAGAGCTGGCTCTCACCGCCGCCCCCAAAGGAACGTCGCTCGCAAAGACTGTGGAAGTCGAAAGCCTGAAGGAGAAAGCGCAAGGCGTTCTCATGGTCGGGTTCCGCGGCGCTGATCTCTTCAGTCCGGACCGCCACGCGCTCGAACTCATCGACGAGGCGAGCAGCGACCTTGGTTCGCGCTTTTTTGTCCGGATTCGTGAGCAAATGGGGCTCGCCTATTACGTCGGGTCGACCCAGATGCAGGGCCTTGTCCCGGGCCTCTTCGCGTTTTATCTCGGCACCGATCCGGAGAAAATCGAGCGCGTCCGCGCTGAACTGCTCGATGAAATCCGACAGCTCGCGGCCGACGGTCTCACCGAAGAGGAACTGACCCGCGCGAAAAAGAAACTGATCGGGCAGCAGCAGATTTCCAATCAGAGCAACGATGCCTTCGGCTACATGGCCGCGCTGGACGAGCTCTACGGTCTCGGCTTTGCCTACTATCAAACGCTCGAGCGCGAAATAGAGGCCGTCACGGTCTCGGAGGCGAAGCGCGTGGCCGCGAAATATTTCCGGGACCAACCCTGCGTTCTCGCTACCGTGCGACCGCCGCCGCACCCCGCGCAAACGAAACAGACATAGCCATGGCCGAAGTTCAAACCAGCACACAGTCGGGCGAGCTTTCACAGCGCTTCATCGAATTCGTTATGATGCAGGCGCAGAACGCCGCCTTATTCCTCGGCCAGATCCCCAATCCGCAGACCGGGGAAGGCGAAGTCAACCTCGAGCTCGCCAAAATGTTTATCGATCAGCTGGCCATGATTCAGGAAAAAACGCGCGGTAACCTTTCCAATGAGGAAAGCACGGTCTTGCGGAACGCGATTTCAAATCTGCAGATGGTTTTCGTGGAAGTGTCGCAAAATCCGCGTGCCGCGGGTTCGCCCGTCGTCGCTGCGTCATCGGCTCCGCCACAGGGCGCCACGGAAGCGCCACGAGAGTCCGAAGCGGCCACGCCTCCGGCGCCTTCGATTTCCGCTCCCAGCGAGGCGGAATCGAAGAAGAAATTCACCAAAAGCTACGGCGCGTAACCGAGGGCGCGGGTCGATCCCGGAGACAGACGCGCAGTTTCTTGCACGCTTTCCCCGACGCCATCCGTATTTCATTGCGTGGCCGGGAAATCGAGAAAACGATCGAAGGTCCCGAAAAAGCTCGCCGATCTCGACATCGTTACCGATCCGCCCGAAGCCGCCGCCGAGGCCGGGCTTCGTTACGTCACCGATGACGCACCGGGCTTCACTCGCAAACCGCGCGGGAAAGGGTTCGCCTACTTCGATACCAGGGGAAAAGAGATCAGGGACGAGAAACGCCTGCTCCGCCTCCGCCGGCTTGCAATTCCACCAGCTTACAAGGACGTCTGGATCGCTCCGCAGGAGAATTCCCATCTCCAGGCTACTGGCTGCGACGACCGGGGGCGCAAACAGTATCGTTATCACGAAAAGTGGCGGGAAGTGCGCGACGAGAGCAAATACGAGCGCATGGTCG
>JBDTYN010000176.1:0-7480 GCA_040005675.1 Chthoniobacterales bacterium | reverse complement strand
CGCAAGCCGCTCGTGTGATGGGAGGTCCATCGCCGTCTGCGCGGCTCAGGATGACGAGGTGTGAGAAGTCGATGATCGCCACGAGGGCGACCTACAGTCATCCCGAGCTGCGAAGACAGTGATAGACCTCGCAATCGGAGCGACGGTTCTGCGAAGGGAGGGCGATCGCTCCGTCCCTGTCATGCGGGCGCCCGGCTCGCGCAAGCCGCTCGTGTGATGGGAGGTCCATCGCCGTCTGCGCGGCTCAGGATGACAGCTCGAACGAAAGAGTTCAATTTGTCCGCCGTGCGCAATTGCGCATCCCAAGCGTGGATGGTAAAACTGCGCCCGCAGTCGCGTGACTGCTCCAAGCTCTCGTCGCCATGGTCGGCAGAATCCTCCAACCGGAAATCAAAAGCCTGATCGACGCGCGCAATTTCAGCGCGCTACGCGAGCTGTTTCGGGAGTGGCCTCCGGCCGACGTCGCCGAGGTGATTCTTGACATGCCCGAAAACGAGCAGGTCATCATTTTCCGCGTTCTCCCGCACGATCTGGCGGCCGACGTTTTTGAATATCTCAACGTGGAGGCGCAGCAGCAATTGCTCCGCGGGATGGCGCACGAGCAGGTCGTGGGAATCCTGAACGAAATGTCGCCTGATGATCGCACGGCGCTGCTCGAGGAATTGCCCAGCGCGGCGGCGCGGCAGCTGATTCGATTGCTCACACCCGAGGAACGCCGGGTTGCGCAGGCTTTGCTCGGTTATCCGGAAGGAAGCGTCGGACGCTTGATGACGCCCGATTTTATCGCGGTGCGCGAGGATTGGAGCGTCAAAGAGGTGCTCGATTATGTCCGTGAACACGGGCAGGACTCGGAAACGTTGAACGTGATCTACGTCGTCGGCGAACGCGGCAAGCTGATCGATGATTTGCGTATTCGCGAGTTCCTGCTCAGGCCATTAGGAGCGCGGGTGAGCGAGTTGATGGACGAGGCGTTTGTGAATTTGAACGTCAACGATCCCGAGGAGGAAGCCGTGAACGTGTTCCGGAAATATGATCGCACGGCGCTGCCGGTGACCGACTCGAGCGGCGTGCTCGTCGGCATGGTGACGATCGACGACATGCTGGACGTGGCTGAGGCCGAGGCGACGGAAGACATTCAGAAATTCGGCGGCATGCAAGCGGTGGAGGAACCGTACATGCGTGTGCCGCTGCTGCGGATGGTGCGGAAACGCGCCGGCTGGCTGGTGGTTTTGTTTCTTGGCGAAATGCTGACCGCTTCGGCGATGAGCTATTATGAAGGTGCAATCGCCAAGGCGGTGGTGCTGGCGCTGTTTCTTCCGCTCATCATCTCCAGCGGCGGCAATTCCGGTTCGCAGGCATCGATGCTGATTATCCGGGCGATGGCACTCGGCGAAGTCACATTGCGGGATTGGTGGCACGTGATGCGGAAGGAAATCATCTCCGGCCTCCTGCTCGGCTGTGTCCTCGGCGCGATTGGCTTTGCGCGCGTGGCGATCTGGGCACAGTTCTCCACGATTTACGGGCCGCACTGGCCGCTCGTTGCGATGACGGTGGGCTTGGCGCTGGTCGGCGTTGTGCTTTGGGGATCACTTTCCGGCTCGATGTTGCCGTTCCTTTTACGACGGTTGGGTGCAGATCCGGCAACTTCGTCCGCGCCCTTCGTGGCGACGCTGGTGGATGTGACTGGACTAATTATTTACTTCAGCATAGCCCTGCTGATGATGCGCGGCGCGATGTTGTAATTGTCATCCTGAGCCGCAGAGACGGCGAAGGACCTCACATTCGGAGCTTGGCGCATTCCTATTCGCTTGTTACGCCATCATCCTGTGTAAGGTCCTTCGCTTCGCTCAGTATGACAATCCAGGACGAGCAGTTACGTCTTTATGTTCTCAATCCATAAACTTCTCGGCCACGACGAAACATTTTTTGACCTGCTCGAAGGGAGCGCGCAACAGGCCGACACCAGCGTGCACGAACTGGTCGCGCTACTCGGGAAAGTGGAGCACGAAGATTCGCCGGCGAGTCTCGAAGCGTTCGTGCATAGTCGGCGCAAAGACAAACAGATCACCCAGGAGCTGACCGAGCAGCTCGTGAAGACCTTTATCACGCCGTTGGAACGCGAAGACATCCAGGCGCTGGCGGCCGCGCTTTATAAGATACCGAAAACGGTGGAGAAAATCGGCGAGCGTATTCTCATTTGCCCGAAAGACCTGCGCGGACATAACTTCAAGAAGCAGGTCGCGCTTCTCGATCAGGCCGCGGAAGTGGTGCTCTCGATGGTGAAGGATCTGCGCAAGGGCACCGATCTTGCCAGCGCGCGCGACAAGAATTCTAGACTGCAAACAATAGAAGGAGAAGCCGACGGCCTCGAGCTCGAGCTCCTGACCGATCTCTACCAGGGCAATTACGAGGCGCGGCAGCTGATGTTTCTTCGCGACCTCTACGAGTTGCTGGAGAAGGTGATCGATCGTTGTCGCGACGCGGGCAACGTGATTCTGCAGATCGTGTTGAAACATTCCTAGCCGCAGCTCGACGGCCCGATGCTCCTCTTCATCCTGGTCGTCCTAGCGGCGATTTTCTTCGAGTACAGCAACGGCTTTCACGACGCCGCGAACGCGATCGCGACTGTCGTTTCCACCAAAGTGCTCACCCCGCGCCAGGCGATTGCCATGGCCGCGGTCTTCAATCTGGTCGGAGCGCTCATGGGCGGCGCGGTCGCTTCAACCGTCGGCAAAGGTTTGGTCGATACGAACGTCGTCACGATGGCAGCCGTTTTGTCCGCGCTGATCGCGGCGATTTTCTGGAACCTCCTCACCTGGTGGCTTGGCATTCCGTCGAGCTCGAGTCACGCATTGATCGGCGGCCTGTGCGGCGCGGTTATGGCTACGGCGCACGGAAACTGGTCGGTCTTGAAATGGGACGCCGGTCTTTGGCCGAAAGTAGTCCTGCCCATGCTTTCTTCGCCGCTAGCGGGTCTGGTCCTGGGCGGCCTCGTTATGTTTCTGCTCCTGCTCATCCTGCGGCCGTTCACGCCTCACACCGTGCACAAGCTCTTCGGAAAACTCCAGATCGTGAGCGCTGCCTGGATGGCTCACAGCCACGGCACAAACGATGCGCAGAAAACCATGGGGATTATCACACTGGCGCTTTTCACCGGAACCAAAAGCGGCAGTTTCGCCGCATTGCCGCCCTGGCTCGATTTTCTGCACATGCCGGTCTTCGCGACTGTGCCGGTTTGGGTGAAGATAGTTTGTGCGTTAACGATGGCCGCGGGGACGGCGGCGGGTGGTTGGCGAATCATCCGCACCCTCGGTCACAAGATGGTCAAGTTGCAGCCAGTCCATGGCTTCGCCGCCGAAACTTCTGCAGCTCTTATCATTCATGTCGCGAGCGTTTATGGAATCCCGCTCTCCACAACCCACGTGATCTCGACTTCGATTATGGGCGTAGGCGCGGTCAAGCGCTTCAGCGGCGTCAAATGGTCTTTGGTCGAACGCATCGTGTGGGCGTGGGTGTTCACGCTCCCGGCTACAGGATGTATCGGCTACGTTCTGGCGCGCGCGGCCGCTGCCTTTTGACGGTCATCCCGAGCAACGCGATGCGTCGTCGAGGGATCACGTTAAATTACCAGTAGATTCCGACGGGATTGCAGCCTTTAGCGTCGCAAGCCGAAGTCTTCCACCACTGATTCAAATGATCGTGAGAGGACCTCGCTATCGGCCGCCGATCGGGACCCATTCGTTTCGGGCGCGTGAATCCGCCACCGCCTGGACGACGCGCATGTAACGCAGGCCGTCTTCAAAATCGGGATGTGGTTGAATCCTACCGCGAGATTTCACCGCCGCGATGAAATCGTCCTCGACCCGCCACTCGCCTTCCAATTCCGGAGTTAATTCCACAGCATGCAGAGCGCGATCTGTCGCCAGGCCGGCGTGGATTTGATCCGAACCGAAGTCGTAGGTCAGCGTGCCGCGAGTCCCGTAAATTTCGAGCCGGTCCGAAGGCGCCAGACCGTCCACGGCGCTGAACTCGAGCACGCCTTCAGCACCGTTTGCAAATGTGCACAAGACGATTAGCAAATCGGGCACGATGACTTCAATGCCCTGACGCAGTGACTGCAGAACTTTTCCGCGGGCAAAAACCCCGGTAATCTCGCCGAGCCACCGCTGCAGGACCTCTACATAAATGCCAAGGGTAAGCACATTGAGGCCGCTGATCTCAATGCGCTGACGCCAGTGAGCCGGCAACGTCGGATCAAGATAGCTGCTGTTGAGACTTTGCAGACGGATGTGGTGCGGGCGGCCGATATAGCTTTCGGCCAGCAGCTTCTGCATGAGCAAATCTCCGCGCATCCCGTGAGGCGGCGGACAGAGCATTGTGACGAGGTGAGGAAAACGCCGGGCCGCTGCCAGCATCTCTTCCGCTTCCGCGGAATCCATCGCCATACGCGCCTGGCAGAAAACATGTTTGCCCGCTTCGAGTGCCGAAACCGTGACGGCCGAGTGCATGTAGGGCGGCGTCCCAATCCAGATGATATCGAGATCCGGCAGCGCGAGCAGATCGGCCCAGTTCTGCATTGGCGTGGCCTGCGGCAGATTCGCAGCGCAAACTTTTTCAGCGCTCTCGTAGGTCGAATTCGAGACCGCGACGATTTCCACGTCGTGATGCCGCTTCAGCCCGGGCAAATGCCGTCTCTGGACAATGTCGCCCGCGCCAACAATTCCCAAGCGCAGTTTCTCCTTCGATTTAGTCGACATCTGTTTTTCGGAAACGTGAGGTTACTTTGACCGTGATTCGTCGATTGCGTTCAAGAATCCCTTGACCGCATCTGGCGACGCGCCAAATTACGCGACTTCTTCGGGTTCGGGTTATGTCAAAAGTTTGCAGCATCACAGGATCGAAAGTCTCGCGCGGCAGCGTGATTCATCGTCGCGGTATGGCCAAGAAAAAAGGGGGAGTCGGCCGGCATGTAACCAAGAATGTCCCGCGCACATTCAGCCCGAATCTGCAGGACCGCCGGGTCTGGGTAACGGAATTGAAAAAATTTGTCCGGGTGCGCGTAAGCGCGCGCGGCTTGAAGACACTAAATAAAAACGGCGCGTACGCCACGCTGAAAAAGGCGGGATTGATCGCGGCGTAGAGCGGATTAGCGGAGAGCGCCTCGATGCTCTTAGCCCTCCTGAAGTCGAAGATTCACCGCGCCACTGTCACTGGCGCCAGCCTTCATTACGAAGGCAGCCTCACTATTTCGGCTGACGTAGCCGAGCTTGTCGGTCTGTTGCCTTACGAAAAGATCCTGGTCGGCAACATGAACAATGGGGAGCGGTTCGAGACCTATGTGATTTATGGCCCCGCACGCAAAGGGATCATTGCATTGAACGGCGCAACGGCGCGCCTGGGCAAAATCGGCGACCGCGTCACAATCATGAATTTCGCGCGCATGACCCCGGAAGAGGCGGGACAGCATCGGCCGCGCATCGTCGTGCTCGACGAGAGGAATCAGATCATCCGTTCCGAGGGTGCGGAATCGGGCTCTTCACTCGAAGTCGTCGGCGGTTGAATCGCAGTAAGGGTTGTTTCCCTCACTTCGTCCTCCGCCAACCCATCGGCCGGCTCTGCAACGAAGGCTGGTAATGCAGCTTCGCTTGCTACTGGCGTCGCGGCGCCCTCCTTTCGCGCAGGTCCTTCCACGGGCCTTTCCCGCGCCGGCGCCTTTGTCCGCGGCAGGTCGAGGGAACTGTCGTTAAACTCGATCACGTAACCTTCGCTGACAAGCCAGTGCAAATCTGAGGCGAGCGTTCGTTTCGCGCGTTCGACCTCTGCCGCTTCGCCGCCCGCAGGGGCGATTTGATCCGCCAGCTGCTTTCGTTTGATCCCCGGCGCGGCTTGAATTTTCTCCAGAATGGAATTGATAGACGCAGACACACCGGTGCGCTCATGTCCGAAGGCGCGCACACGGATCCGCGAAACGAAGAGCATGCCGCGGCGGTGCCGGAAAATGTTTAGCCCGGCGGTGCGGAGTGCGCCGGCCAGCTCCTGCATCATCTTTGAAGGCGAACGCGTCTCGTCGGCCCAGGCCTGCTCAATCACGCGGCCCAAGCCGCGGTCCGGCAAACGACGGCTCGTAACGCCATCGATGGTGAGTTCGGCGGACGCCCTGATTAAATCCGGGAGATAAAGCTGTCGAAAGTGCCGTTCCGCTTCGGCGGCGCTGCTGAAAGTAACGGGAGCCTCTTCCGCCTTGGTACGGAAAAGAGTCACGTTTCGCGCCTGCTCTTTCCACTCCTCGACGACCGCCGGATTACTCACAATCTCGACCTGCTTCTGATAATCGGCGAAGCTCATCCGGCGGCTGAAGCGCTGTTCGTAAAGGCTGCGCAACTGTGGCTGGTAATTGTGGTGATTGGTAGGGCCCAACAACGTGCCGCTGAGCCGGCAGCGCGCGACATTGCTGAAATTGCCCTTCAACGGCTCCGCCTGCTTCGTCTCGACTTCATAGAAGACTTCGCGCATTGCGGTGAAGGCGACGTTCTCCAGAACGCCTCGATCGGTCGCAACGGGGCCGTTTTCTCCGAGCTGGTAGAGGAAGGTCTCTGCCGTTCCCACTAGATGCACGTCGTAACGCTCCGGCTTCTCAAGAAAAAGCCGGGCGAGGGCAAAGACGGAATAAGCGACAACGTCGGACTTTATTTGCGCCGTGACGCTGTCCAAGGCTGCCGGACGTGGCAAAAAATGGACGCCGACTGACGGCAACGCGGCCACAGGTTCCGGTCGATTGTGACGTTCTTCGCGCGCATCAGAACCGCGTCGGGGCGTCTGCCGATCACGGCGTTGTGCGCGGGCATCATGCGGCCGGGGCGAGCGAAACGATGCCTCGCGGTTCCGCTGAGGGCCGCGTTCGCGACGCTCGCAGCCTGAGACTTCTTCCCCTGCGAAATTCGAATATTCGTTAGGCCGGGCCGGCTCCGTAGCCCACGTGGGCAACAACTTCAGATCGAGCAAGTCGGCGGACGAAGACGACACGGGCATTTCTTCTCCTTACGCCAAGCCGGAGCGAAGTAAACGTCACGAGCGCTCGACCGAGGGAAATTAAATTGACAACATCGCCAATTCATTTACTTCCACTTCCTGTGCTCGGGGAGGTCACATCCTCCGGCGCCCGAACTGCGAACGAGGAAAATTTATGACGGACAAACCAATCGAAGAAAAGGTGAAGGATATCATCGTCGAGCAGCTCGGGGTGAACCCGGAGCAGGTCACGCCGACGGCCTCTTTTATTGAAGATTTGGGCGCGGATTCGCTCGATATTGTTGAACTGGTGATGGCGTTCGAAGAGGAGTTTTCCGTCGAAGTTCCGGATGAGGATGCGGAAAAGCTGCAAACCGTCGGCGACGTGACGAAATACATCGAGGAAAAAGCCTCGAAGCAGTAGCTTGCTTCCCAGCCGTCCCACTGTTAGCGGGAATTGAAAAACACGGCC
>JBDTYN010000175.1:0-3221 GCA_040005675.1 Chthoniobacterales bacterium | reverse complement strand
CGAAGCATTCGGGGGTGAAGGCGGGAAGAAGGTGCGCGTTGTTTCAACGCCAGAACCAGGAGCCAGAATATTTGCCCGTTCCACCTCATTCGTGGCTGTAGCGGCGGTCTTTGACCGCCGAAAGTCGCTGGCCCAGTCGGCCGGCGCCGGCGCTCAGAAGCGCTGCTGCAGAGCTGCGAAAAAACTTCTTCGCAAAAAGAAGAATGAGAGATGTGCACGATTTGACGCGCCCGCGCCAGCTCTGCCCTCTCAAAAATAGAGGAGGATTGGTATGCGAAATCGTTCGCGTCAGGTTTGTTTGGTTCTGGTGCTCGTCTTGAGGACGGCGCCATTCACGGTACGCGGTCAGGATGCCGCCGCGCCCTCGATCTCACCTTCGCCGGGTGAGGCACAGCCAGTAGTCATCACGGCGACGCGGCTGGAAATGCCGGCCGACGAAGTCCCGGCGAGTGTGACGGTGATCACGGCCGAGGATCTCGATGTCAGACAGACGGTGCGGGTAGCGGACGCCCTGCGTGAAGCTCCTGGTTTGTCCGTCGTGCAAACCGGCACCGCGGGCCAGCTCACTTCGGTTTTCACCCGCGGCTTGCGCAGCGAACACACCCAGGTATTGCTCGATGGGATCCCGATCAATCAGGGACTTCAAGGCGCGTTTAACTTTGCCGATTTAACGGTCGACAATATCGATCGGATCGAGATCGTGCGCGGCCCGCAAAGCACGTTGTACGGTCCTCGCGCTCTCGCGGGGGCAATCCAAATCTTCACGAAGCGGGGCAGTGGGACGCCGCAGACGGAGATAAGCGCGGAGGGCGGCTCGTATGGATCGTTCCGGGAAGCACTGCAAACGAGCGGCTCGTTCCAACAGTTTGACTTCTCGTTAGGCGCAAGCCGCTTCGATTCCGACTTCGCGCGGCCGAATAATCAATATCGGCTGAGCAACGGAGTCGCGAATGTCGGTTGGTCGCCAAACGAGCAATTGCGCGTCGGCAGCTTGTTTACCTACTCGCTAGCGGACACCGGCACTCCGAACTCGATCTTCGATCCCAAGCCACTCGACAATTTCCTGACCGAACGCTGGCTGATTGGCCCGCACATCGAGTACCAGCCGGTCGAGTGGTGGGATCACAAGCTCATCCTCAGCTACGATCACGAGCGACAGGTTAACGATCCAAATCAGGATTTTTTTGTCGGGGCGACACGCGCCTTGTTCGAGCGCTTTACGGTCGATTATCAGAACGATCTGAAGCCCGCGAGATGGCTGACGCTTACAAGCGGGTTCTTGTACAGCGATGTCGACGCGGGCCAGGAACGACCGTTCATTTCGCAAGACTTCGGGCCGCAGCCGACCCTTGTCAGCGATCATATCGAAGAAATCGCGGCCTTTCTGCAGGTGAGCGTAACGCCTGTGGACGATTGGAATCTTGTGGCGGGCGGCCGCTACGATCACTTCAATCAATTTGGTGATGTCTGGACGTATCGTGTCGCAAGCAGCTACCGGTTCAAGCCCACCGGCACCACAGTGCGGGCGAGCGTCGCGACCGGCTTCAGCCCGCCGAGCAGCCAGGACAAGATCTTCGGAAACAACTTCGGCCTGGAGCCAGAACGCGATTTTGGCTGGGATGCCGGTGTCGTACAATCTCTGTGGAATGGCCGAGTGGCTTTGGGGGCGACGTATTTCCACAATGACCTTTCCAACCTGATCGGATTTAACGGGCAATTTGCGACCCTCAACCTGGGCGCGGCGCGAACGCAGGGGATTGAGTCAGAGATTCGGATTCGGCCAGTCGCCGATCTGACTTTCACGGCCAGCTATACGTACCTCGACGCGGAGAAAACGTCCGCGGCCGATATCTCCCAGCCCGCCGGTGCGCGTTTACCGCGGCGGCCGCGGCACGAAGCGTATGTGTCAGCTTCCTATTTGTGGTTTGGAAAGTTGCGCACGACAGCCGAAGCAAAATTCGTCAACGCGCGCGAGGAGCTGAGCTTTGGTGCAGCGAATTTCGATATCGAGGATTACATGTTCGTGAACTTCGCAGCGGAATACCAAGTGAACCGGCATCTTTCGATTTATGGGAGAATCGACAACCTCGGGAACGAACATTACTCCGAGGTATTCGGATTTCCGGCACTCGGTCGGGCAGTTTATGGGGGTGTGCGTTTGTCATTCTGAGCGGAGCAATCCGTCATCCTGAGCGGCGCAGACGGCGAAGGACCTCACCTATTCAGGCCCAGCTTCGGCTATGTGGAACGACAGCAATTGATCCCAGGCTGCGTGGTGCTCCCTTGCGCAGCAACAACGAGCAGTGCTTTGTGAGGTCCTTCGCCGTCTATCGCGGCTCAGGATGACTATTCGAAGCGAGGGTCACTTGAACGCAGGCCGCAAATCACGTACCGAAGAGAGTGACTCCAGTTTTCTACGCGCTGATTGGTCTGGGAGCCGGGGTCGCGATCGTGCTCCTTATTTTCCTGCTGACGCGGTCGCGGAAGGACGCATCGGAGTTGACGGCCAAAATCCAGCAGCTGGAGCGCGCGCAGGAACGCGGGGAACGAATGTTTCGTGATGAGTTTTCCCGTAATCGCGATGAAGCGACGACAGCCAGGAAATCGCAACGCGAAGAAGTGGCCAATGCACTGAAAAACGTGAGCGACTCGACGCTGAAGTCGTTAGGCGAGATTAGCACGATTTTGCGCAGCCAATTGGAACAGGTCAGCGCACAAACGGGGAAGCTGACCGACAAAGTGGACTTTCGGTTGAAAGAACTGCAGCAGGGCAACGCGCAGCAGATCGACAGGATGCGCGCCACGGTCGACGAAAAGTTGCAGGGCACGCTGGAGAAGCGGCTGGGCGAATCGTTCAAGCTCGTGAGCGACCGGCTCGAGCAGGTGCATCAGGGGCTCGGCGCGATGCAGCAACTCGCGAGCGACGTGGGCGGCCTCCAGAAGGTGCTGACGAATGTGAAGACGCGCGGCGGGTGGGGCGAAATGCAGCTCGGCTCGTTACTCGAGCAGGTGCTCACGCCGGAGCAATTCGCGCGCAACGTGCAAACGCGGGAGGAAGGCAGCGAGCGCGTGGAATATGCGATCAAATTGCCGGGTGACGGGAATGGCGCGCCCGTCTGGCTCCCGATCGACGCGAAGTTTCCCACGGAAGATTATCAGCGGCTGGTCGCGGCCCAGGAGCAGGGGGACGTCGTCGCAATCGATAACTCGATGAAGGCGCT
>JBDTYN010000174.1:0-3740 GCA_040005675.1 Chthoniobacterales bacterium | reverse complement strand
CGAAGATTTGGCTCGTTTACGCGGACGATCGAGAAATGTGGCAGGCAAAGGAGGTTGCGCCGATCAGCGACGTGAAAGGCGGCGTCCTGCCCGTCGATATCAGCCTGAGCGCCGATGACAAAACACTTTTTGTCGATTGTTTCGGCGACGGCAAGTGCCGCGTCTTCGACGTTTCCGATCCGCACAAGCCGAAACAGATTTACGAGAAACAAATCGGTAAGCAGGTCAACATGGTGTCGCAGAGCTGGGACGGGAAACGGCTCTACTTCACCAGCTCGCTCCTGGCGCATTGGGACAAACAAGGCACCGACAATGAACAGTTCCTCCGCGGTTACGCCTGGGACGGCAAAGAGCTGAAGCCGGCGTTCGATCTTGATTTCACCGCGCTGAAACTGGGTCGGCCGCATCATATGCTCTTTGGCTCGACCAAAATCGGCGCCGCCCGCACCACGGTTGCGAGCAAGTAATGTGGGAGGGGCCTTAGCGCCGCGACCAATGCGATCTCTTATTGGAGGGACGACCGAAGCCTGCCCGCCGTGGCGGGTGTCGTCCGGAATATGTGGACGGGACATAGCCCGTCCCTCCAGGTGTTTTGCCTTCAAGGTCCGGCGACTGCTCCCCTTCGCGCTCTCGCTCGTCATGTCTGGCGGTTCAATCACAGCCTCAGCCGACACCATTCTGCCTCGCGACAGCGACTACGATTACGACCCACCAGCGCCGGGCAGTTACAGCTTGCCGGTGGTGAAACCTGCCGCCGATGGCGCGCTCCTCGATTCCGATGGCAGATCAATCAACCTTCGCGACCTGACCCACGGGCGTGTCACGATCCTGAGCTTCATCTACACCCGGTGTGCGGCGGCCAAAGCGTGTCCTTACGCGGCCGGTGTCCTCAACCAACTCCATCTGCTCAGCGTAGACGACCGGACCCTGGCGAAAAACATGCGCCTCGTTAGCATGAGCTTTGATCCCGAGCATGACACGCCGCAACGTCTCGCCGCTTATGCAGAAGGCGTTCGGGAAAAAAAATCGGGCTGCGAATGGCGCTTCGCGACCGCGAAGTCGCGCGCGGAATTGGAACCGATCCTCGTCGCATACGATCAGGCCGTGGACAAAAGGTCTAACGCGGCCGATCCGCAAGGCCCGCTTTACCACACCCTTCGGGTGTTTCTGATCGACCGCGAAGGCCGGATCCGGAACATCTACAGTTCCGGCACGCTCGACGCGCGGCTCGTCTTGGCCGACGTGAAGACGCTCATACTGGAACCCGCGCGGCTTTCGAAACAATAAGGCCATGCAAATCCATCGGCCTAACCGTTGAAGCCGCCCTTCTCTACAATCGCGTGGATCGCTTCGCGGAGCTTAGGAACGTCGCTCGTAGCGACATTCCACAAAACCTCGGGCAAAACGACATCGTAGCCATGAATCATGACATTTCGCATCGCGATAATTTCACGCCACGGAATCTGATTGTGCCTTTCGCGCCAATCGACAGGCAGGCGCGTGGCCGCTTCACCGAGCAACTCGACACATCGTTCCAAAGCACGCCGAAATTCAGGGTTCGCACCCAACTCGCCGCGAGTACGGCCAGCCACAGGCGTTGCGATCTCAATCTGAAAACTCGATGATCTGACGCAGCGTCAGAGTTGGATCATGGCCGCTCATACAATTTCACTGCATCTTGGCGGACACGCTCGCGTAATACGGGATGAAGCTGCGAACAGAAATCCACCCGATGGCCCAGGATTGCTCCGAGCTCGTCCGCAAATCCGAAATAACTCAGTCCGACACCTTGCAGAGCACCGGGTTCGAACTCGGCTAAGACATCGAGATCGCTTCGGTCGGGATCAAAATCGTCACGCGATGCCGAGCCGAAGAGCGAGAGCGAACGAATCGCCCGCTCGATGCACAAGCGGGCGATTCGTTCCCGATCGACCGCGATGGGTATATCGGCTGTTGCCATTCAAGCGAGAGTTTGCCACCCAAAGGCGAACCGGCCAAGATGCTGAAAGCGCGGGGCCTTTTTCGCTAGATTGCGGAGTCAATACGAGTCCAATCCTGCCCCGTCTTGTTCTTGCCGATGTGAAAACGCTGCTCCTGGAAGAAACGAAGCTTTCGAAACAGTAGCCGCGCCCACGAAGCTATGAAAACGAAACTCAGTTCCGCAATTGTTGCCGCAGTATTGCTTAGTTTTATCCCGATCATTGCGGTTGTTGCTCAATCAGCGCAGCCAATGATGAAAGCGGCCGTCGTCCACCAGTCCGGCGGTCCCGAAGTTTTCAAATATGAAGACGCTCCGCGCCCGGAGCCGAAGGATGACGAGGTCCTCGTCCGTGTGATTGCGGCCGGTGTGAACCCGGTGGATGCGTACGTGCGGCAAGGAATGCTGTCGAAGAGAGGGCTCGAGCAGCGACCCATGATTGTCGGCTATGACATTGCCGGCGTCGTCGAAAAAGCCGGAACCAGGGTAACAAAGTTCAAAGCTGGCGATGCTGTTTATGCCTACCTGCCCATTATGCGCGGCGGCGGTTATGCCGAATTCGCGATTGCGAAAGAAGAAGAAATGTCGCTCAAACCAAAGAACATCGACTTTGAAAAAGCCGCCGCGGTGCCATTAGCGGCGACGACCGCGTGGCAGGCGCTTACCGACACGGCGAAGCTCGAAAAGGGACAGACAGTGCTGATTCATGGCGGTTCGGGCGGTGTCGGATGTTTCGCAATCCAAATTGCGAAGGCGCGCGGCGCCAAAGTGATCGCGACCGCTTCGACCGCGAACCAGGATTTGCTGAAGCAGCTTGGCGTCGATCAGCCCATCGATTACACAACGACGAAGTTCGAAGAGGTGGTGAAGGACGTCGACGTTGTCCTTAATGCTGTTCGTGGAGATACGCTCCCGCCCTCCTACAGCGTGGTAAAAAAGGGCGGCATCATCGTTTCAATTACGGGCGAGCCCGATGCGGTCGAATGCGACAAACATGGCATTCGCGGTTCGAGACTTATGGCGCATCCCGATGCAAAAGTGCTCGAGGAGCTGACGAAGTTGATCGAGGCGAACAAGATTACGCCAATTGTGTCGCAGAGTTTTCCATTGAAGGACGTTGCCCAGGCGCATCAGCAAATAGAAACGCATCACACGCGCGGCAAGATTGTCCTCAAGGTCGCGCCGGAGCGAAAATGATTTTCGCTTAACGAGCCAGGACCGACAGGAATGAATTGGGAAGCAATCAATGCGGTTTCGCAATTCGTTAGTTCGATCGCTGTCGTCCTGTCTGTGCTTTATCTCGGCATCCAGGTGCATCGCAGCACGCGCGTAGCCAAGGTGGCCGCCCAGGACGCCGCGGCCTCGGCGGTGCGGGATGTGACAAATACGTTCATGGAAAATGCGGAAATGTCGCGCATTTGGGGAGCCGGTCTGGAAGACCTCAACACGCTCTCAGTCGAAGATCAGGCGCGTTTCTTTCACGCCACCCACCAATTTCTCAAGGCGCTCGAGACCATTCATTTTCACTATCTCAACGGGTTGATGGATAAACAGCTCTGGCTCGGCTGGCAGGAGCTTCTTCGGCATTATATCGCCGCGCCAGGGATCGCTCGTTACTGGAACATACGCAGTCAGCTTTTCTCCGCGCGCTTTCGCGAATTCATCAGCCACCTCGAGCCGGTGCACGATCGTCGAACGGTTGGCACTCTTCTCGGACAGAAGGCATCTGCTGAATGAACAGAAGCGCAAGGAGCTAATGCCC
>JBDTYN010000173.1:0-4348 GCA_040005675.1 Chthoniobacterales bacterium | reverse complement strand
TGGCATCTGCGCAGAGTCGCGCAGAGACCCGCGAGCGGGCCAGCGTCGCTAATTTCATCGCACACGATGGGCATGCCCGCCCAGGAGTAGTGCTCCGCTTCGCGGGCTGACACGAAAATTTCAGTCGCTCCAGTCGCACGCAAGGTAGCCAGTTGATGTTCGAGCAGCCTGTGGCCCCCAAATGGCAGGAGCGCTTTATCACAACCCATCCGTAATGATTTTCCCCCGGCCAGAACGACCGCGCTGAAATCGGTCACACCTCGCGCGTCAGCCAGCCGTCGCTTACGATACGAGCGCGCAGACCGCCCCGGCCCCGCAGCCATTTTTCGGCGCCGGGATGAAACGCCTGGTCCATCCAGTAACAGGGCCGGCATTCCTCGATCCCTTCGAACTCGACGTCCTGCAGAGCGAAGCGTGCGCCAATCAACGCGTTCAAATCGGCGCCGGTCGTGACGACATTACGGCGCAAGACTTCGGGAGAGCGGTCATATACGCCTAACGAATCGCAAAGCTCGTCGTAAACCTGCTGCGCAAAGAATGTGATCTGTCCCTTGTAGTCGGTTTTGTAATCGAGGAAGCGATCGCCTTCCAAGCCGCGGCCGGCGAGGCAATGGACGCGCGGCACTTCGGTGACCTCATGTTCGTCAGGTGCGCGCCCATAATGCCCGAAGTAGTTGTGTCCCGGAGAAAGGTAGAGGTGCAAAATCTTCATGCGGTTGTGGCGCCGCTTCCAAATCGCGGCGCGTAGGTTCGACAAGTTGGAAACCTGCGCCACACCATCGAGAAGAGCAAAGCTCAAACGCCGCCCATTGTCATCCGCTGTGCCGTAACTTTCCAAGTTGCGCCTGCTTTCGGGTTCGCAAGTTGGAAACTTGCGCCGACAACTCCTGATCTCCGATTCGCGGCTCTGTGGACAGAACCTCTAGAAGTCTCGGACGCGGCGGCAGTCGACCTTCAACGCGCTAGCGGCTTCAGCAACTTCACCCTAGAGTTTTACGATGAAGTCCGGCTTCCTCGATAAACTTATCGAACGTCTCGGCCGCGTCGGGCCAGAGGACGTGCAGAATTATTTCATTCGGCTCGCCCAGGAGAAAGGACTGATCGAGACCGTCTTCAATGCAATCCAGGAAGGCATCATTGTCACCGACGCGAGCGGTCGCATCAGTTATGTGAACGAAGCGGCCTGCGAATTGTTCGGCTTTGAGGGAGAAACTTCCATCGGCAAACGGCTCGACGAACGCGTTCGCGGGCTCGATTGGCAATCGCTCTCCAACTCCGTCGGGGCCGTCAGTCGCGACATGGAGATTTTTTATCCGGCAAACAAGTTCATCAATTTTTACATCGTGCCACTGCTGATCGAGCGGCGCACCGAGAACAGGGAAGCTGAGGGGGTCGGCGAGCCGGTTGGCCACGCTATGATCCTTCGCGACATCACGGAAACGCGCCGCTCGACGGAAAAGACCATCGAGTCGGAGCGGTTGAATGCATTAACGCTGCTGGCCGCGGGCGTCGCACACGAAATCGGCAATCCCCTGAACTCGCTGCACATCCATCTCCAGCTGATGGAGCGGAAGGTAAAGAAACTGGAGGGCGCGGATCGAAAGGAGCTGCAGGAATCGATCGACATCGCGCGGTCCGAAATCAGTCGCCTGGACTCGATCGTCACCCAGTTCCTCAGTGCAATTCGCCCGACCAGGCCGCAACTGCAACGCGAGAACGTCAACGCGATCCTCGAAGAGGCGGTGCGTTTTTTCGCGCCCGAAATCGAAGATCGCGACGTGGTGGTCGAACAGGAATTGCGCTCCGACCTCCCGATGCTCGAGCTCGATCGCGACCAGATAAAGCAGGTCTTTTACAATGTGATCAAGAACAGCTTCGAGGCAATGAAGCGTCGGGGCATTTTGCGCATCCGCACTGACATGGACGACACGCACGTGCTGGTCAGTTTCACCGATACCGGGGGCGGTATTTCGGCGGAAAACCTAAGCCGAATGTTCGAGCCGTACTTTACGACGAAAGCAACTGGCTCGGGTCTCGGGCTGTTGATCGTGCGTCGGATTGTGCGCGAACACGGCGGCGAACTCGCCGTTGAAAGCAGCGAAGGCAAAGGGCTCACGCTCACGATCCGCCTGCCTTTCCTCGACAAGCGCGTCCGGATGCTAGGAGCGGGAAACGCTGAGGAGAAGCGTGCCGCCTGACAGTTTTCGAGCTCTGGCTCGATTTGCCCACTCGAAACCCCGGGGACGCGCGATCTGTTTCAGCTATGTTTGCTTTCTTCTCTAACCGACTCGGTTGCCTCGGCTCAATCGTCGTTTCTGCCATCGGAACCGTGATTCTGCTAGCCTTGCTGCGCGGCTGTCACGGATAGCGAATCCTGTCCTCGCCGGAGCGAACCGACAACTGGTGGTTTGCCGAAGCGGTTACGGCCTTTGCTTGATGCTACCTGCGCCGCTGATGCTTTTTGCCACCGTCTTCGGAGTCCCGGAGTAAGTAACCTTGCCCGCTCCCGAAATAGCGACCTTCAACACCTCACTGGCTGTCACGTCTGCGCGGCCGGCCCCGCTGATAGCGATTTCGCACGTTTGCGTTTGGAGGTTTTCGGCGTCGAGACGGCTTGCGCCGTTCAGGCTGGCAGTCAACTCTTTCACTGCCCCATCAAGGGCCATCCGGGTCGCACCATTTCCCTCCAGGGTGAAGGAAGGGCCGGACAGCTTTGCCGCCGCGAATCGCACCGCGCCGTTCAATTGCACTCCGTTGAGCGCGTTGCTTGCCAGCTTCACTTTGATCCCATCCGTCGGCCGAAGCTGCTCGTCCCATTCAAGGTGCAGCGTCTTGCCTGCGATCTTCGTCTGGATGTGCTGCAGCAAATTTTGATCGGTTGTGATTCTCACCGCCGCCGGGCCGCTGGTCCATTCAATGTTGAACACACCGCCGGCTTCCACGAGCGCGAAGTCGGTGACGCTTCGGTTTTCGCTTGCGGCGTGCCCGTTGCCTTTGAGGCCCGGCATGTGACACCCGCCTGTCAGTGCGATGACGCCGAAAGCGAGCAGTTTAAAACCTGCGAAAGGTCTGATAACGGGATTTCTCATAAGATGTCTCTTCTGAAATGAGATGCGATGCGCCGACCATTTGGATTCAAAGGATTGCGTTCCGGCTCGGGCGACCTCAAACCTCAAATCTTCGCACGCCTCCATAAAGGGCCACCGCCCTCTCTGCAATGTTACAATATCAGCGCCGATTCCGGGAGGACGAGAGCAGGAATATCTTCCGTTCCCATCACTGACCGCCGTCACGCGGGACGGACCCTCAGACCCGAGGGTTCTGGGGTGTTGGCAAAGGACATCACGCCGTCGCGCACCGTAACACCACGATAAGGATCGTTCGTGACCAGGAGATTTCCGTCGAGATCGAGGTAGTCGGTTAGCTCGGCCAAATGGGCTGCGGCGCTGATTAAAACACTCGATTCCGCCATGCATCCGAGCATTGTTTTTAAGCCAGCTCGCCGTGCTGCGGTGAGGGCCTCCAGCCCGCCGGTAATTCCGCCCGTCTTGACCAGCTTGACGTTCACTCCATCGAAGTAATCGACGCAGCGAGAAAGGTCGCCGACCCGCTGGTAGGATTCATCAGCAAAAAGAGGAAGAGGAGATCGCTCGCGCAGCCACTCCCAGGAACGTGCCGGGCTGTCCGCGGGCATCGGCTGTTCGACGAACTCAATGGGGCCGTAAGATGCAAGCGCTTCTATTGCCGCGAGCGCTCGCTCTTTTGTGAGCCAGGCTTCGTTGGCATCCACGCGAAGGCGCTTCTCGGGAGCAATCTCCCATAGCAGCCGGACCGTCGCTTCATCGTCAGGTCCACCGACCTTCACTTTTAGAACCGGAAATTCATGGGCTGCTCGCACCTTTTTTTCCGTGAGTTCGCGCTGGTCCATCCCGATGCTGAAGGAGGTTACATGGCGGTTTTCGGTGAAGCCCAGCTTCAAGAAATCGAAGATTGCCTGCCCTGCTTTTTTGGCGGCGCCGTCGAGTAAGGCAAGGTTAAGGGCAGTCTTGGCGGCGAAATCGCTCGGAGCGACCGTCTCGAGGTAGGTCATGCTTCCCGCCACATCATTGAAGTTGAGGCGGTTCGGATCGACTGACCCCAGGAAGCGAAGGACCGTCTCCGGTGTCTCGTTATAGCGCGCCGAAGGGGACGCTTCGCCGATTCCGCGCAAGCCATCGTTATCCTCGAGCTCCGCAAAGACAACCCCAAAGAAAGCTTTGCCTCCACTCCCGACGGTACTTGAGATCGACCAGGTATGAGCAAAGCGCAGGTTGAATGGCCAGAACCTAAGCTTCATAAGAATCGCAGG
>JBDTYN010000172.1:0-7008 GCA_040005675.1 Chthoniobacterales bacterium | reverse complement strand
ATCGCCGATGCAACAGAGCGGCGGCCCCATTGCTACAACGTCACAACCGCCCGGCGACATCATCTTCGCCTGCGCCAAATGCTCGACCTCTTTCATCGTTGATTCGGCCGCTGCCGGCGTCACGCTGAAGTGTCAGAACTGTGGGAGCGCGACGACGGTGCCGCTTCCCGAGGTAGAGAAAGCCGCGGGCGCTACGCTCCGAATTTCCGAAATTCAGCACCAGCTAAAAGAGAACGAATCGCAGCGCACCGAGATCACAGGTTATATCAATCAACTGAGCATTCAGCTTCATCGGTGGCAGCTCCGGCTCCAGACGCTGGTTGAACGTCAGCAGAAGCTGGAAGCGGAGCTTTCGGCTGCTGGCAACGCCAAGGCGGAATAAGTTCGCACCACGCCTGCGAGCGGCAACGCACAGGCGAAAAAATTAACTAATCGTCGGCGGCACGTCGCAACCGACGTGGCGCAAAAGGGTAAAATGTCGGAGCATCCGGATATTCCCATGCAATAGTCTTTTGTCGCACCCGCACAGTTCTGCTAGTACGATCCGATTAACAGGGTGGGTCTGCTGAGGCCTCCGTATGGAAAGCCAACTTTTCCTTCAAAATTACCGCGTCTCCTTCGACTCCGCGGGCGCGCCGCTGGCACTGCGCCGAACTGCCACGGGCGTAACATACCAAGGCGAAAACTCGCGCTCAGGTCAGGAGGTAGCGATCGAATTTGTCGCGGCCAGTTCATTAAAGCCGCGTGTGCGCGAGCAACTCATGGCTGAAGGGGCTGCGGCGAAACTGATCAGCCAGGTGAATATCCCCACCTTGTTTGATTACGGATTCGAAGGAGATCGGCTCATTTATGTGAGCGAATATTTCGAAGGAACGACCGCCGAGTCATGGGTCACGGCCAATGGGCCGATGCCAACCGCGGCCGTTTTGCGGACCGCGCTGCAGGTCCTCAGTGCCCTCCGCGCCGCAGAGTTCTACGGCATCAAACATCACGCGATCAATCCATCGAAATTGATGATCGTTCCGGGGAAAGCGGTTGATGGTGGATGGCCGCTGGTGAAGCTGCTGGATCTGCTCGGACTCACGCCGCCGTTGTCGAAACCGGACGCGCCCGACGCAACCGAGGAAGCCGCCTGTTATGCCAGTCCCGAGCAGTTAGAGGACGGTCCGTTCGATTTCCGATCGGAGGTCTATTCTCTCGGTTGCACCCTCTGGTTTTTACTGACCGGAAAACCGCCATTTGCAACGACTGAAGACGCATTGGCGGACCGGCCGATGACGATGGTGCTCGACCTGGAGAAGTTTGGTCTTCCAGCAAACGCGAGACGCCTGCTTCTAAAGATGCTCTCGGTCGATCCTGACGAACGTCCGGGGGATCCGCTGGCGCTCTACGAGCAAATTCAGGATTGCCTGAAGACACTTCCTCCATCCAAACCGCCTCCAGCTCGGCAAACTGTCCCTCCCCCTCGACCGGCAGTACCTCTGATCGGGAGTTCACCGGCGGGCCGTCGCCGTTTCCCGGTCAAGACCCTCGCTTTTTCGATTGTTCTGCTCGCCGGTGCGGCGCTGGCAGTGGTTCTTGCGCCTGACCGCTTCCAGTCGCTCGGGTTGCCAGGCAAACTGGCGGAGATTGCGAATTTTTTTGGCTGGACCGGTAATTCGTCCGAACCTGACGTTGCAGAAGCGTCATCCAAATCGATCCCACCCCCTTCATCAGGGCTCCCTGCCACCACACCGGGCGCGGCGATTATCGACACTGCGGCCGAAGAGCCACCGCAGCTTGTCTCCACGGCAGGACGCGATGCGCCCATTGCCTCTGCAAATTCTGAGATTGCAGCCTCGGCAACTCCCGCCGATACACCGTCGGCGCCCAAGGCTGCCTTAAACGAGCCAGTGACAATCGCCGACGTTCCCCCTTCGCCTGCGGCGGAGGATACAAAAACCGAGCAACCCTCAGCCGACCTTGCGGCGAACAGTTCTCCATCTGCGACGCAAAGCATCGAGGCCGCCCCACCGGCTGAAGGTCCCGTCGACTCTTCGGATGATCCGGAAACCGTGCCGGAATCGCAGCCAGACGTATCCGCGTTTCCTACACCCGCGGCAACGCCATTTGCGACGGTAGAAGAACAATCGCCCACGCCGACGGCTGCCCCGAAGCAGTCGGCCAGGACGACTAAGGCCGCGAAAGCGAAGAGTGCTGCCAAAAAGCGAAGCACCAAACGAAAGCCCCGCACCCGCTCTAGTTCCAAACGCCCAGCCGAGACTCCCTCGCCGACACCCGGCACCGTGCGCGCGCAATTCATAGGTAAAACCCCTGAGGGAAAATGGTTACTGGAGCTGCCGCCAGATCCGAACCAGCCGAAAAGTCAGGGTGGGCAGCCGCGTCAGGTTGTCGTCGATCCGAAGCCGTAATCGAAGCCGGCGCGAGATCGAGCGCAGCGCCAAGTCCAAGGCCCGACGCATCGGGAATTTGCAACGTCTCGTACCTAATGCGCTGGTAGGCGATGCCGTCGCCGAGAAAAAGAAAAGAGCGTCCGCGTGTCCCCCGCCGAATCGCCGTAATCTCGGCTTTCGCCGCGCTCTGTGTTATTTGGAGTTCAACCTGGCTCGCGATCAAAATCGGCTTGCGCGACCTCCCGCCGATTTCTTTCGCGGCGATCCGCTTTGTCGTAGCAGCGGTTTTGCTTCTCGCGGTCTCACAAGGCCGCGTCCGATTGCTGCCTGCCCGCCGCTCGGACTTCAAGCTGCTCGCTTACACCGGGGTCACGATGTTTGCCGTCAATTACGGGCTGCTCTTCTGGGCCGAACTGCATGTCTCATCCGGTCTGTCCGCGGTGCTTCAGGCGACAATTCCAATCTTCGGAATGGTCTTCGCCCATTTCCTGTTGCCGAGCGAGCCGCTCCGTGCGCAACGGATTTTTGGAGCGCTGCTTGCGCTCGGTGGCGTAGCCGTGATTTGCTCGCGCCTGCTCGATTTCGGCGGGATGCTGGCGTTCTGGGGCGGTGTTGCTGTGGTGGTCGGTGCAGCGGGCGCCGCGTTTTCCAACGTCATGTTAAAGGCGCGCGCCATCGACCTCGCGCCGGCCATGATCGCAGCCTGGCAGATGATTTTTGGCCTTGTGCCGCTACTGACTGCCGGACTCATCGTGGAAGGCAATCCGCTGCACTTTCACTGGACGGTGAGCGCGGTGTTTTGCCTGTTTTATCTCGCCGTCATCGGATCGGCGCTGGCGTTTCTGCTTCTCTATTGGCTGCTCCCGCGCATGACAGTTACGAATCTGCAAACGATCTCGCTTATTACGCCCCCGGGAGCGGTTGCATTTGGGTGGTTATTGGGCGGCGAGACGTTCTCGCTCTGGGCGCTGCTCGGCGGCCTGCTGGTGCTGGCCGGGGTTTGGATGATCTTCCGCAAAATCCCTTCCGATGAGGAAGCTGAGGAAATGCGCGGTGCGCTGAAATCCGCGGTGCCGCGGGCGTAAAATCAAGTCGAAGCCGAATCCGCGTTTGCGGCGCTGATTGGCGCAGGCGGGCTGCACGGAGAACGTGACGCATGGCACGCTCGGTCGGATTTCAGCGGGAGATCGAACGTAAACTCCTCGTGCGAGAACTTCCGCCCGATTTCGCGGCTTTCCCGCATGCGGAGATCGCCCAGGTTATCTAGCGATTGTGTCCGTTAGGTAAGTTCGCCACCGGCGGTCATCGATCGCAGCTCCATCTCCGAGTTCACGGAAACGTCACACGGGCGTCATACCGTCGTCACAATCACCTGCCAGCTTCTCCGACGAGACAACAAATAGCGGCTCGTGCCGCGCCACCCAAGGAGAAACAATGTTTGTGAAGAAATCGATAATTACCGCGGTCGCCGCTGCCCTCTGCTTCGGCCCCGTCGCCACGCGCGCCCAGGACGCGGGCGCACTGCTCGATCTGCTCGTCAAAAAGCACATCATCAATGACCAGGAAGCAGAAGAGGTGCGCTCGGAGCTGACCAGGGAGGTGGCCTCCAGCCCAGCCGGCAAGTGGAAACTCTCAACGCCTATCACAGAGCTCGAACTCTACGGCGATGCTCGCATTCGTTATGAGGTGCGCAACGGGGAAACGGGGCCCCCGAGTGAGCTTGATCCCAAACACGATACTTTCCAGCGGAACCGCTCCCGGTATCGTCTGCGTCTCGGATTGCGGGGAACGCTGGCGGACGACTGGTTTTTCGGCGTCCGGCTTGAAACAAACCAGAACCCGCGTTCCACGAACGTCACGTTCGGCGATGACAGTTCAAGTTCATCGGGCGGAGGTGGCGGCCCGTTCGCGAAAGGCAGCGATGGCATCAACGTTGGACAGGCCTATTTAGGCTACAAGGGATTGCGCGACATCATTCTTACCGCTGGGAAGATGCCGAATCCGTTTGTCACCACACCGATGACCTGGGATGGCGACATCAACCCGGAAGGCATCTCCGAACAATGGAAGCACACGTTCAACCTGAACTTCGGTGGAGCCGGCGGCGAAAGCAGCGCGGCTGCTGCCTCTTACAGCAAGGATGGAAAAAACGTCGCCACCGCATCATCAGCAGCGCCGGAACCGCATAAGATCGCGATCGACGTCTTCGCGAACTTCGCGCAGTTCGTTTATGACGACACCAATCCGGACAATCCAATTGGGCCGTCACCATCCAGTCATATCAACACCGACGCGTTCATGCTCGGCTGGCAGGTTGGCGCAAAGGTGAACTTCTCGAAGACGATGTATCTGCAGCTCGCTCCGACGCTCTACAACTACACCGGGACAGGCGACACCTTTAACAAAGCCTTCTCGGGCGATCCAGCATTCACCGGAGTAGATTCCGAGACAGGCTTGCCAGCAAAACTTACGCGCAATCAGACTGGGGTGAATAGCCTCCTGGTCTTCGACATGCCGGCTGAGTTCGGCTGGAACGTCGGCGAAATTCCCTTCCGTGTCTTCGGCGATTTCGCAGTCAATTTCGATGGCGACGAGCGCGCCGAGGCAGCGGGACACCCGGGCGATGGCGACCAGCGCTACGCTTATCAGATTGGCCTCGGCATTGGTAAGATCAAGGTCAAGCATGACTGGGCGATCAGCGCTTACTGGCAGCACACCGAACAGTACGCGCTCGATCCGAATCTGGTTGATTCCGATCTCTTCGACAGCCGCGTCAACATGGAGGGCTTCGCAGTCAGTCTGGGTTACGCGCTGAGCGATGCGGTGACCACGAACCTGACCTACGGATGGGGCGAACGATCCGAGGGCGGCCTGGGCACGGGTGGGGTCGGCGACATCGGCGTGAACCCACTTCGCAGATACCAGATCTTTCAGGCGGATCTGAGCTTGAAGTTTTAATCAGAAACCAACCAAACAAAACCTATGAAACTAACCTATCTCGCAGCAGCCATCACGCTCGCAGCCTTTACCACGGAAGTCAGGGCTGACCGGCTCGTTCTGAAGGGCTCCGACACTCTCGGCGCGAAGCTCGTGCCGCAGCTGGCGGAACAATTCAAAGCGCAAAATCCCGGTACGACCTTCGACATCGCAGCCGAGGGTTCCACCACGGGCATCGCAGCCATCACCGACGGCACCGCGCAAATTGGCATGTCGAGCCGCCGCGCCAAGCCAGCCGAAATCGGCGCCGCCTCCGGAAAAGGAGTCAACATGAAGCCGACGATCGTTGCCTACGACGGGATCGCGGTGATCGTGAACCAGGCAAACCCGATCAAGGGCCTGACGAAAAAGCAGGTGGAGCAAATCTTCACCGGCGAAGTGACCGACTGGAGCGCCGTCGGCGGCTCCGGCGGAAAAATATCCATCTACACGCGCAACACTTCCTCGGGCACCTACTCCGACTTCAAGGAGCTGGCGATGAAGAAGCGCGATTACGCAGGTTCGTCTCAAAAGATGGCAGGCAACGAGCAGATCGCGTCAGAAGTCGGTAAGAACCCGAACGGCGTTGGCTACGTTGGTCTTGCTTATGACAAGGCGCCCGGCGTAAAGGCGGTGCCGGTCGAAGGCCAGCTGCCTTCGGTGCAGACGGTCCAGGCAAAGACTTATCCCTACGCGCGCCCGACGTTCTACTACACGAACGGCGAAGCTTCGGGCCTGGCGAAGCAGTTCCTCGATTTTACGATCGGTCCGGCGGGCCAGAAGATCGTCGCTCAAGTCGGATTCGTTCCGATCAAGTAGCAGGAAGTTCGATTGGTTAGTAGGGTGAAATGGGAAGCCCGCTGGAAACAATCTCCGGCGGGCTTTCTCGTCAAGTGGGTATGCCCGTGTCGTCTGCGCCGGCCGCGGACATCCGGTCCAGCGGACCGAGCTTTCCTGGCCCGATGCGCGCGGGAGCGCAAACGCACGGCCAAGTCTCCGGCTCAAGAAGGTCCGCCTGGTAAAAGCGGCATCGCCACGCCGCGTCCGAGCCGCATGGGTTTCCGATCTTCACCTTGGCACGCGCAGCAGCCACGCCGCCGCCTTTCTCGAATTCCTCCGCCGTCATGATGCCGAACGACCGCGCCCGTAAGCGCCGCCCACCTTTCGGAAAGACACTCGAATGCGCGGTAGATCCAGCTATCTTGCCGAGAGAATTCTTTTACCCAAGGTCCGCCCGTGCCAGAACAACGTCTCTCCCTCGATCAGAATTACGTTGCGAAACAAATCCGGCATTTCTGATGCGTGTCCACGTCATGCATCGCGCTCCCCGCGGAGCACTAAGCGTGATTTTGCCATGCGCGCTGTTGCACGAATCAAACGAGGTTGAAATGGGATGGGTAATACGATGGGCCTGACGAAGACCGAACCGCCGCGCGAGATTGAGCGGAAGTTTTTGCTCAAGCGTCTGCCGGATGGCCTCTGCGAGTGCCCACATGAAGAAATCGCGCAGGGTTACCTCGCGGTGGAAAAGGGCGGAGTGCAGGTCCGACTGCGCAAGAAGGCAGCCGTGCGGTCGCTTACATTTAAGCGCGGAAATAAAAACTGGCGCGAAGAACGGGAAATTCGGCTTAGCGCGGAG
>JBDTYN010000171.1:0-6762 GCA_040005675.1 Chthoniobacterales bacterium | reverse complement strand
CTTCCTTTTCCAGCGCGCCCGCCACGATCAAGTCGATCTTGTGCGCGGCGATCGCTTCGAGAATTGCGGAAGCAGGGTCACCCTGATGGAAGTGAATCGGCGAGTCCCTTGGGAGCTGAAGCTGCAAAAGCACTTCATGGAACTTGCGCATCGTTTCTTCGTCCCGGTCGCCGACGTAAATCAAATTGAGCTGGGCGCCGAGGCGGTCGCGAACGCGCTTCGCCTCGGCCAGGACCTGCACGAAACGGGGCGAGAATGCGCTCGCCACGGCGATGGTTTGGTAAAGGGGGGTGGCCATGCGGGCGGGGAGAGCAATGTCGAACGTCGCCGCGGATCGGCAACTTGAGCCCGCGGCGTGTGCTGAGCTTCAGTCGCAGGCCCGCGGCCGAAAGCTAATTGTTGTGTGGCGGCGGAGAGAAACACCGCAATTGCCTGCTAAAATCGTCGTCATTTCGCCAACCCAACGCCTCTTTTTCTCCTCACCATTCGATCACGGTGCTGGCCCAGGTCAGCCCGCCGCCGAATACGACCATCAGCACATAGTCCCCCGCTTTGATGCGTCCGCTGCGATTTGCCTCATCAAGCGCAATCGCAACCGCAGCGGCCGAGGAGTTCCCGTAGCGATCGAGATTGACGTAGAATTTGTCGAGTGGAATTTTTAAACGCTCGGCAATTGCCTCGATAATGCGGACATTCGCCTGATGCGGGATCACGCACGCAATGTCCTCGATCGTAAGTCCAGCTTTCTCCAATGCTCGCTTTGACGCATCGATCATGGCGATGACGGCTTGCTTGTAAACTTCCTTGCCAGACATATGAATTGTCTGGAGATGCTGATCGACGTTCTCGCGCGTGATCGGCGTCCGGCATCCGCCTCCCGGCATGAATAAAATGTCGGCGTATTCGCCATCGCTTCCGATATGGGTGCTGATGACGCCGTGTGTGCCGCCGCCGCGATGCCGCAGGATGGCTGCGCCCGCGCCGTCGCCGAAAAGCACACAGGTGTTGCGGTCGGTCCAATTGGTGATTGAGCTCAGCTTTTCCGCGCCGATCACCAGGACGGTATCGTAGGTGTGGGAGGTGATGAATTGCTGCGCGATTTCCAGAGCAAAAACAAAGCCGGCGCAGGCCGCGGAAACGTCGAGACACGCCGCCTTGGTAGCGCCGATTTTCTGTTGCACGAAACACGCGGTCGCCGGAAACATCATATCGGGCGAGGCTGTCGCGAGCAGAATCAGGTCAATATCGGCGGCAGAAATTTTCGCCTGCTCCATCGCGGCGAGCGATGCCTTGGCGGCCATGTCGCTCGTAAATTCGTCCTTGGCCGCGATCCGTCGCTCCTTGATGCCGGTGCGAGTGGTGATCCATTCGTCGGTGGTATCCACGAGTTCCGACAGCTCCGCATTCGTGAGGCGCTTTTCCGGCAGGTAGCTGCCGGTTCCCACGATCGAGACAGTGCGTTGTGGCTTACCTGAAGGCAGGCTCGAGCGGGGTTGTCGTTTCATGGTAACGGCGAACTTCCTCGATGATATGCGGATTGACCTGCTGTTCAATCGACTCGGCCGCGACTCGCAGCGCGTTTTTGATCGCCAGAGGCGTGCTCGCACCATGCGCGATGATGCAGATACCGTTGACTCCGAGCAGGGGCATGCCGCCGTACTCCTCGTAGTTTAGCTTCTTCTTGATCGTGCGAAATGCGTTCCGAGCCAAGTACGCGCCGGTTATTCGCATTTTGTTCGCCATCAGTTCGTGCTTGAGCCATTTAAACACTGCCTCCGCGACCGATTCACAAGTCTTCAGCACGACGTTGCCGACGAACCCGTCGCAGACAACCACTTCGACCGGATTCTCGAAGAGGTCGTGCCCCTCGACGTTCCCCCGGAAGTTCAGCTGACTTTGCTTGAGCATCTTAAAGACTTCTTTGGTCATGCCGCTCCCTTTCACGTCCTCGTCCCCTATCGACATCAGGCCAATCACCGGGTTGACGTACTTCAGGACGTGTCGTGAGTAGACTGCGCCCATAATTGCGTACTGCAGCAAATGCTCGGCGCGGGCCTCGCTGTTCGCACCGGCATCGATCAACACAAAGAGATTCGTTTCCGAGGGGATCAAGGCGGCAATCCCGGGGCGGTCGATTCCCGGCAGCGTGCGTAGTTTAATCGTCGTGGCCGCGACTGCAGCACCCGTATGACCGGCGCTTACAATCGCATCGGCGTGACCGTGCTTAACAAGATCCACCCCGCGGCTTACGGAGGAATCTTTTTTTCGACGGACGGCGTCCACCGCACCGTCACTCATCTCGACCACCTGGGTCGAATGATGAATCTCGATCCGCCCGTCGTTGCAGCCGTGCTTTTTTAGTTCGGTCTCGATTTTTGCGGTGTCGCCGACGAGGAAAAGTTTGGTGATGTGCGGGTAATCACGCAAAGCCATGACGGCGCCCGCGACCAGATTTGGGGGGCCAAAATCGCCTCCCATGGCGTCGAGCGCGATCTTCATGAGCGGACGATTTTGCGAATTGCGCGACCTAAATGCAAAACGAAAATCGTAGTGCACACATCCGACCGACTCCGTCCGCAACGTTGCAGAACCATTGGTCGCGCTTCGACTGTCGAATTGAACTTTGGCCGCACGAGCGTGCGATGGCAGTTTGAAAGCCTGTGCTATGCCTCGACGGTCAACACCTGCCGTTCTTTGTAATACCCGCAGGAAGGACAGGCTGTATGCGATGCGACAGTGCTCCCGCACTGTGCGCACTTGTTCATCTGCGGGGCGTTCCAGCGGTGCGATGCCTTGCGCGTGCGCAGCCGCATTTTTGACGTTTTGCGTTTTGGCACTCCCATGAGGTCGGATAGGAAAGCACCGAATCGGAAAAAAACAACCGCGCTCCGAAGC
This sequence comes from Chthoniobacterales bacterium, assembly GCA_040005675.1. GTDB lineage: Bacteria > Verrucomicrobiota > Verrucomicrobiia > Chthoniobacterales > UBA10450 > JACCXL01. The sequence continues at coordinate 3,867 of JBDTYN010000171.1, read as the reverse complement.
TATTGTTGGCCAAGTTTCAACTGGTCAAGCGCGCTCCAATCTGCCGCGATGCTTCCCTCCTCTTCCGCGGAGGTGCCGGCGCCTTTATCGAGAACCGCGCGCGCGGGACAGACCCGACCGCCTTCGCGATCGCAGTGCGGATGCGCTGGCAGGTTGAGCAGAATGTCCTCTCGAAAAAATGGACCCAGGTCCACAGTCTCGGGTCCGCTTAGCTCAGTGTGCAGAGTAAAGGCGGGGATATCGATTGTGCTTTCGAATCGTTCAAGGCATGCCACGCACCGAAGCTCCACCGGCTGGGAAATCATCCCGTTTGCCCAAAGCGAATCCTCGGAAACACCAAGGTCGAGATCGTAACGGAGCGCGCCGCGGCAACGCACGTCCTCGCTCTCCAACTCTGCAAGCGGGCAATCCGCCTCGCCGCTCAGGCGCAAACCTTCCGCAGGGATCTGACGTAAATGGACCTTCATCGCTTTAATTTGCTGCGCAGCGCCTCCGCAACACGCGCTGGCACGAAGCTCGCCACGTCGCCACCAAGCCGCGCGATCTCTTTCACGATCCGCGAGCTGAGATAGGTGTACTCTTCTTTCGGCATGAGAAAGATCGTCTCCACCGCGCAATTTAGTTTCCGATTCATCAACGCCATTTGAAACTCAAATTCGAAGTCGGAAACGGCTCGCAACCCGCGGATGACGGCGGCCGCTTCCTGCGCCACGGCAAACTCCACTAGCAAGCCTCGAAGTGGCGCAATCTGCACACGATCGACATTGCCCAAGGTGCCGCGCAGAAGTTCCACGCGTTCTTCGAGACTGAAGAGCGGCTGTTTTGCGTCGTTATCCGCGACCGCGACGATCACCTCGTCGAACAGTTTTCGGGCACGATCGATCACATCAAGATGGCCGTTGGTCACCGGATCGAAGCTGCCTGGGTAAATGGCGCGCCGCATGTGCTGGAAATTCGCAGACGAAACGCACATTGGAAAGTCGCAACCGGAGCATCGCCGCGCGTTCCGCTTGCGCATCCCTGCGCCCGGAATGACAGGTGACGCGTGTTAATCGATACGCACGCGCACCTCGATTACCCGGACTTTGCGCCGGATTTTGATCAAGTGCTCCGCCGCGCGCACGATGCCGGTGTAACGCGAATCATCACGATTGGCACTTCCGTTGAAAGTAGCCGTCGCGCAATCGAGCTCGCCGAGACGTATGATCAAGTCTACGCGGTCGTCGGCGTGCATCCCACATCGGCCGAACAAGTGCCCGACGACGTCATCACGCCCTTGCGCGAACTGGCGAGGAGCAGGCGCGTTGTCGCCATCGGTGAAACCGGCCTTGATTATCATCGTTTGCCGAGCACGGCGGTCGCTAAAGAGAAACACGTGCAGGTCTTCTCCAGTGCGTTGCAAAGTTCGATGGAAGAACAGGTCGAAGCGGGCATCCATGACGGCGCCTACAAAGCAACACAGGCGAGTCTGTTTGAGCAACAGCTCGACCTCGCGGTTGAACTCGGCCTCAACGTGGTCATTCATCAACGTGACAGCTGGGACGACACGCTCGAAATCATGCAGCCGTACGCGGGGAAACTGCGCGGCGTCTTCCACTGCTTTGGCGGCAGCCAGGAGGAAGCGGAGGCCGTGCTGCGGCTCGGCCATCTTGTTTCATTTACTGGGATCGTAACGTTCAAAAACGGTGCGTCGGTCCGCGACGTCGCGACCGCCTTGCCGAACGACAGCTTTATGGTGGAAACGGATTGCCCTTATCTCGCGCCAGTCCCGTTTCGCGGAAAGCGCTGCGAACCCGCCCATTCCCGCCTCGTGGCGGACACGATCGCAACCTCGCGCAATGTATCGATCGAGGACATCGGAGAAAGGACGACCGCAACGGCCGAAAGTTTTTTTAAGTTCACGCGCGCATGAGTTTTAAGTTTTGCTCTGCTTTCGCGATCGCCGCCGTTGGTCTCTTCGTCGCTTCCTGCGCCGCACCGGACACTCGACACCGCGTCTTGGTCAGCGTTCCTGATCAGCAACTCACCGTCCTCGAAAACAAGCTGCGCATTGCAACCTATCCGGTTTCGACGTCGAAATTCGCGATCGGGGATTGGCCGGGCAGCTTTGGCACGCCTTTGGGGGAACTGGAAATCGCGGCGAAGATCGGGACCGGTGCGCCGAGTGGCGCGGTGTTCAAAGATCGCCGGCCGACCGGGGAAATCATTTTGCCGGACGCGCCTGGACGCGATCCGATTGTGACGCGCATTCTCTGGCTGCGAGGCCGAGAAGCACAGAACGCAAACGCCTACCGGCGCTTCATCTACATTCATGGCACGCCCGAAGAGCGGAACATCGGCCGGCCCGCCAGTTACGGATGTATTCGAATGCGTTCTGAGGACGTGATCAGGCTCTACGACATCGTCGGCCCGGGCGCGCAAGTGACAATCGTGAATGAGCCGCTGCGAACCGTATTCCCGGAGGTCGCGGCCGGGCTAACGCATGCGCTCACGCGCGGAAAGCCGAGTGGCTAGCGGTTCCGCGTTGGATTATAGCTCGGCGTTATCCAATTCCTCAAGGACCGCTCGTTGCGCGGAGATCAACTCCGCTACCCCCTTGCCGGCCAGGCTTAGCATGCTCGCTAACTGGCCGCTCGAAAACGTCGCTTCCTCGCCCGATCCTTGAATCTCGACAAACTCGCCCGCCTCGGTCGCGACAAGATTAAAATCCACCGTAACGGCTTTGTCTTCCGCGTAGTTCAAATCGAGCAGCGGCGTTCCTTCAAAAACCCCGGCGCTAATCGCAGCGACCAGCCTCTGAATCGGTGATGCTTCGAGTTTCTTCTCCCGCGCCAGTTTCCTGCAGGCCGTCGCGACCGCGAGACTCGCCCCAGTTATCGCGGCTGTGCGCGTTCCGCCGTCGGCTTGCAGCACGTCGCAATCGACCCACATGGTGCGCGGTCCGAGCCGCTGCAGATCGACCACGGCGCGCAAGGAGCGGCCAATCAGTCGTTGGATTTCGCTGCTCCGCCCATCCAGCTTCCCTCGCGCGATATCCCGGGGCTTCCGCGTTTCAGTCGAGTAAGGGAGCATGGAATACTCGGCTGTCAGCCAGCCGCCTGTTACGCTCTGCTCCTTCATCCAGCGCGGAACACCTTCCTCGATCATCACCCCACAGATAACCCGCGTCTTCCCCATTGAAACGAGGACGGAACCGCTCGCGTTCGGAGCGATCCCGAGTTCGAACGAAACGGCCCTTATTTGATCTGCCGCCCGGCGGTCGGTGCGTTGCATCATCCGCGCAACGTAATCGCTGCGACACCACGTGCGAAGTGAAATGCGCTCTGTCATCCTGAGCCGCGCAGACGGCGAAGGACCTCACATTAGGCGCTAGCGTATTCCACGTGCGTTTGATGCCGTACGCCCATTCGGGAGAACCTTCGCGGAGCTCCGAAATTGACGTGCATGTCGCAACCAGTCGTTCGTCGCCCGGGCCGGCGGCGCTCCGGAGCGGCCGATCACCTCTGCGTCAGAAAAGGGTTTGGACATTCCCGTCCAGCTTGCATTTTTCACAAAATGTTCAGGATCCGGGGGAAATTCGCTTTTGCCGGTTGACGGCAATTTTTTGATGGCTAGGTTGTTGACCCCACCCGAAGTGGGACTCCCGTAGTCGCAAGGCAAAAGGAGTTGGTTCTCGCATATTTGGGACTGCAAATTGGAGCTCAATTTTGTCCCGGCCTGATGGACGGAAACGTCGTTCGAGTCGGAAGACAGGGTTGGGTTTTTTTGTGAGCTGAAATATGCGTGACTTCATCCCGAAGAAATTCGGGGCTGGTTCTTTGATATCTACATACAGGGTAGTAAAAACAACTTTTAAGAGCTGAGTCT
>JBDTYN010000170.1:0-9539 GCA_040005675.1 Chthoniobacterales bacterium | reverse complement strand
AGTTGAAACGAACTAACCTCGACTGTGAGGACGTCGAACCCGCGTTTCTCGCGCGCGACTTCGGAAAGCGGCTTGCCGATGTTCCCGCAAGCGATGGTGCTCTGTCCGCATGCGTTAAGCATCTGCGCCAGCAATTCCGTCGTGGTCGTTTTCCCGTTCGTGCCGGTGATGGCCACGATCGGCTGTTCGCAAAAACGCGAACCGAGCTCCAGCTCACCAATCGTCTCGGTAGCTCGTGAAGAGGCGTCCCGGGCGAGCGGTGAGGCGGGGTCGATTCCAGGGCTCAGGACGACGAGATCATAAGAGGATTGGTCCGCTTCGGCGGCTGATCCGCAAACGACGCGAACTCCGCTTTCGCGGAGCTTCTCCACCGTCGTTTTGAGGAGCGTGTTCTCTTCCGCGCTGTCGAACACGGCGACGCTCGCGCCTTCGCTGCGCAGCAAGAGCGCAGCAGCCGTCCCGCTCAAACCCGCTCCCAGCACGGCGGTATTTTTGCCTTCGTAACGCATCTCTTAGCGCAGCTTCAGTGTGGCCAATCCGAGCAGCGCAAAGATTCCAGACAGGATCCAGAACCGCACGATGACCGTGTTTTCCTTCCAGCCGTTTAACTCGAAGTGATGATGAATGGGCGACATTGCGAAAATGCGTTTGCCGGTCAGCTTGAAACTCAGCACCTGTAGAATGACTGACGCGGCTTCGATCACGAAGACGCCGCCCACCACGGAGAGGAGGAGTTCCTGTTTGCAGCAGATCGCGACGACTCCGATCGCGCCGCCGATCGCGAGCGAGCCCGTGTCGCCCATGAAAACTTTCGCCGGATAACAGTTGAACCAGAGGAAGCCAAGGCCGGCGCCGACCAGCGCCGCACAAACCACCGTTAGCTCGCCGGTGAAAGGATAAAAAGGTACCTGCAGGTACTCGGCGATCTTGAAATTTCCGGCCGCGTAAGCGAGCAGCGCGTAAGCAAAAGCGACCGTCACCGTGCAGCCGATGGCGAGACCATCAAGACCATCAGTCAGATTCACCGCGTTGGACGAACCGACGATGACGAGCGCGAAAAAGAAAAACGTGAACCAGCCCATGTTATCGATCACCGGTGCCTTGAAGAACGGCAAATAAAGTGAACGCGCCTGCACCTGGATCAGTGGATTCGTCAGGAATACAACCGTGACTCCACCGGCGAGCCCGAGCTGAAAAAGAAGCTTCACGCGCCCGCTAATCCCGTCGGATTTCTTCTTCGCGACTTTCAGGTAGTCGTCGATGAAACCGAGAACGCCGAGATAAAACATGCTGAAGAGGACCAGCCAGACGAAGCGATTGTCCGGCCGTGCCCAGATCATGCTGGAGATGAGGACCGAGCCGATCACCAGCACGCCACCCATGGTGGGCGTTCCCTGTTTGCCGCCATGTAACGCGGCGAGATGTCGCACTTCTTCGGCGGTGCGAATCGGTTGACCCAGTTTCAGCGAAATCAACTTTCGGATGATAAAATTCCCGCAGACGAGGGAGAGCGCAAAGGCGGTGACGGCCGCCGCGACGGCCCGAAACGTGACATAAAAAAACACATTGAACCCGCCGATCTGATCGCTCATGCGATGGAGATAAAACATCATCGCGCAGTTCTCCCCACCGGATGCAGCTTGGCGAATTCGTCGAGCACGCGCTCGGTGCGAGCTGTGCGACTGCCCTTAACGAGAACCACATCATCGGGGCCGGCGTTTTTCGCCAGGAACTCTGCGGCCCCCTCGGCTGATCCGAGCGCGACCGCATTTTTCAAACCCGCGGACTGCGCAGCTCGCGCCATCGCCGCGGCGGTTTCGCCGATGGTAATGAGCAGATCGATGCGCAACTTCGCAGCAGCCTCGCCCACTTCCCGATGACCACGTTCCGACTCGGCCCCCAATTCGCTCATCTCGCCAAGGACCGCGATGCGGCGGCCTGCGACCTCGATTTCAGTCAGCGTAAGCAAGGCGGCTTTCATGGAGTCCGGATTGGCGTTGTAGCTGTCGTCGATAAACCGTCGGCCGCGCACGCTTTTGATTTGCAAACGCGACTTCGTCAGCGGCGCGGCCATAAGACCGGCTGCGCACTCCTCAAGTGACAGGCCCAGGACTCGGCCTGCCGCCACGGCAAGAATTGCGTTTTGCACCATGTGCAATCCCGGCACCGGCAGCCGTGCGCCACAACGGCCGGAGTCTTCCACAATTGTGAATTGCGAACCTTCGGCGGTCTGGCGAATATTTTCGGCACGAACGAGTCCGGAATTGAGGCCGACAAGAACGACCTTCGCGGCCGTGCGTTTTGCGATGCTCGCGCTGAATGGATCGTCGGCGTTCAGGATAGCTGTGCCCTCCGCGGTCAGTGTTTCCACTAGCGCGCCCTTTTCGATCGCGATCGCTTCGCGCGAGCCAAAAAACTCGATGTGCGCGATTCCGACATTGGTGATGATCGCAATATCCGGCGCTGCCAGCTTCGCGAGCGCCGCAACCTCGCCTGCGTGGTTCATCCCAATCTCCCAGACCGCGATCTCGTCGCTCGATGTCGCTTCGAGCATGGTGCGTGGCAGGCCGACGTGATTGTTCAGGTTCCCTTCGGTTTTTGTGACACGAAAACGGCTCGCCAGCACTGCGGCAGTGAAATCTTTCGTGCTCGTTTTTCCGTTGCTGCCGGTGATCGCGATCACCTTTAGCGCGAGGGTCTGCCGATAAGCGGCAGCGATTTGCTGGTAGCTAACGAGTGTATCGGCGACACGAATCAGGCCGAGCGCATTCGGCGTTGTCCCGTTCCAGCTCGTATTAATCAACGCACCGACAGCGCCGCGCTTGGCCGCATCGTCCAGAAAATGATGCCCGTCGAAATTGTCTCCGCGCAAAGCGACGAACAATTCGCCGGGCCGCAGAGTTCGCGAGTCGGTGCTGAGGCGCGAGACGCTAGCTTCTGCTTTCGGGGCGGAAAGCGTGCCGCCGCTCCATTCCGCGAGTTGTGAGAGCGGAAGCGGAGTCATGATTCGAATTCCACCGGCCGGTTCTCCAGGGCGCGGCGTGCGACCGCGATGTCGTCAAAGGGAATAGTATGATCGGCAAACTCCTGGTAACTCTCATGGCCCTTGCCGGCGATGAGCACCATGTCGCGCGGCTGCGCCAGTTCGATCGCGCGCGCAATCGCAGTAGCACGGTCCGCGATTTTTTCGTAGCGATCGGAGCGAAAACCTTTTTCCACCTCCGCGATGATGGCATCGGGATCTTCCTTCCGTGGGTTGTCTGACGTGATGATGCTGAAGTCAGCATGTTGGTCGGCGACGCGCGCCATGAGGGGACGTTTCTGGCGATCGCGATTTCCACCGCAGCCGAAGACGACAATCAACTTCCGCGGCCCGAGCTCACGCAGCGTTTTCAAGACGTTGAGCAACGCATCATCGGTGTGCGCGTAATCAACAAAGACCTGGAATTGCCGTTTCGCCGGGACCAGCTCGAGTCGGCCCGGGACCTGCGGTGATTTCGCCAGACTGAGAATCGCTTCGCGCAGACTGATTCCCATGCTGTTCGCCGCCCCCAGTGCCGCCATCGAGTTGGCGACGTTGAACCGGCCGATCAGCGGCACGCGGACGAGATAACTCTTGCCGCGCGCGTCGAGCCGGTAGGAGGTGCCACCGTGTTCCATCCGGTAATTCGAAGCGCGAAAATCTGCGCGCGCGTTCATTCCATAAGTGACGATCGGCACGTCTTTCGGCATTCGCTCGATGATCTGTGTGCCGAAGCGGTCATCGGCATTAATCACCGCGACGGGGCTCGTTTTTGTCTTCTGCTTCGCCAGATCGGTAAACAATCGCAGCTTCGACTCGAAATATTTTTCCATCGTCCCATGAAAATCGAGATGGTCCTGCGTCAGGTTTGTAAAGACAGCAACGTCCCATTCCAACCCACGGATGCGCTCCTGCGCGAGCGCGTGCGAAGAGACTTCCATCGCCGCCGCCTTGCAACCGGCGTCCGCGATTTGCGCGAGCAATTCCTGTAGATCGAGCGATTCAGGAGTCGTGCGCGTGGCCGGCAAAATGCGTTCCCCGATTTCGTAACGCACCGTGCCGATGAGACCGCAGCGCATTCCGGCGCGTTCGCAAACATGCTTGAGGAGAAACGTCGTCGTCGTCTTGCCGTTTGTGCCGGTCACGGCCGCAAGTTTCAGCCGGCGCGCCGGGACTCGGTAGAAGGCGGTCGCGAGATCAGCGAGGGCGGACCGGCTGTCATCGACGACGACGCAGGTCGCGCGCGGATGCTTTTCTTCCCGTTCGGTTACGATGACCGACGCGCCCTTCTCGATCGCCTGCTCGATGAACTGATTGCCGTCGACCTTTTCCCCGCGCAGGGCGACGAAGAGGCCGTTCTTTTGCACGCGCCGCGAGTCGTAGGCGACGTTTTCGACGTTGCGATCAACCGGGCCGGTGACCTGGCGCGGTGAGATGACGGCGACAAGAGATTTGAGCTGCATGAGTAGTCAGCTGGCGGGTGGCGATGCGCTCAACGGCGTGAGGCATTGGTTAAGGCAACCCGCCCCTGGGTTACTGGTTTGCCGAGTTCCTCATGCGGCTCAAGATCGAGATAACGCGCAGCTTTTTCTGCGATGTGCGCGAAGATTGGTCCGGCGACGAGCCCGCCGTAATTCAGTTCCGGCTTCGTGGTGTGCGCGTCATCGAGCACTACGAGACCGACAAATTTCGGGTTATCGGCCGGCAGATACCCTGAGAAAGAGACGACATATTTCCCATGTTCGTATCCGCCTTTGGGATCAACTTTCTGCGCCGTCCCGGTTTTTCCGGCGATCGTAAAACCAGGAACCGCAGCCGCAGCCGCGGTCCCCCGGTCGCTCACCACTCCACGCAACGCATCCCCCACTTGCTTCGCGGTCTGCGGTGAGATCACCTGCCGCAAAACTGAAGGCGAAAATGTGCTGACGCTTTCCCCGTCGGCCTTGGTGATCGATTTCACGACCCGCGGCGTAACAAGCTTGCCGCCATTGGCGATCGCCGCCATCGCGAGCGTCATTTGCAACGGAGTCACGCCCACTTCGTGGCCCATCGGAATTCGCGTAATGGAAATTTTGCTCCAGGATTGCGGCGGGCGGATCACGCCACTGATTTCGCCGGGCAATTCAATGCCGCTCCGTTCCCCAAAGCCGAAGCTGCGGATGTATTCGTAGAACTTTTGCTCGCCTACGCTGAGCGCGAGTTTCGCCGCGCCGATGTTGCTCGATTTCACCAAAATGTCCCGCACGCACAACTCCCCATAGGGCTTGTGGTCGTGGAGTGGCCGGCCACCGAAATTCCAGAGGCCGTTCTCGCAGAAAATCGTCGTGTCCGGTCGCACTTTGTGCTCGTTCAAGGCTGCCGCGGCCGTGACAATTTTGAACGTCGAACCGGGCTCCATCATGTCGATGATGGCGCGGTTTTTCATCTCCTCGGGTTTTGCGTCAGCTCGCTTGTTCAGATCGAAGTGCGGACGGTTCGCCATCGCCAGGATTTCGCCGGTTTGCGGTCGCATCAGGATGATCGTTGCTTTCTGCGGCGTGTATTCCCGCATGGCAGCGTCGATCTCGTTCTCCACAATGTTCTGCAAATTCAGGTCAATCGTGAGCTGGACCTGGTAGCCATTGCGCGGCGCGCGCTCCTGGCCCCGATACAGAACCATCTCCTGCCCGGCGCGATTGTGTTCGATGAAGCGATAACCATCCTGACCGTGCAGGTATTCCTCCATCGAAGCTTCCACGCCCTGAATGCCTTTGTGGTCGAAGTCGGTGAATCCGAGGACGTGGCAGAGCATCGAGGCATTCGGATAAACCCGCGTTGAATCGCGCTCGAAATAGATGCCGCGCAAATTTTGCGCCTGCAGTTTCTGGCGCAATCCCGTCGCGACGGTTTCAGGCACCTCGCGCTGCAGAACGATGTAGCGGCGATCCCCGCGCAACTTCGTCTCAAATTCCGTGCCGGGAAGTTTCAGCGCTTCCGACAGGAGCGGCGCGATCGCCCCGACGTCGTTCACATGGGTCGCGTCGGCTACGACCGTCTCGACCGGCACATTGTGCGCGAGGACTTCGTTGTTCGCGTCGAGAATCGAGCCGCGCTCTGCGAAGATGGGTTGCTTGTAAACGTGCTTCTCAGCCGCAAGCCCGGCATACTCGTCGTGCTTCACCATCTGCAGATAGACGAGGCGAAACGAGAAAATGCTGAAGAGCGCAATAAACGCCAGGCAGACGAACGCGCATCGGTTGCGAGAGTTCCATCTCATCTGCCGGCACGCTGATTTGAGATCGGTTGGATCGCATTCTCCCCTGGGACAGGCTGCGGCGTCGTCAGCCGCACAATGCTCTGTTCCGCGATCGGAATCATCTTGAGATAACCTTCCTTGAGCCGGCGTTGCAGTGCGGAGCGCGAGGTCAGCGCCGCGATTTGGACGCTCGCCACCTCGTTTTGTGTGCGCAGGCTGGCAAGTTCGTTCTCGAGCGCCTTTTTGCGATCACCGAGATGATAAAGCTGCAGCGTCAAATAGACGTAGACCAAGCCGGTAACTGCGAGAAATCCGGTCAGCACAATCCAGCGCGCGAGCGACGCCGCGTTGATCGTGTTGAATTGTTTGCGACGCGGATTTGCCATCAGCGCCTTTCTGCCACGCGTAGCTTGGCGCTTCGGGAGCGGGGATTGTTACGCTGTTCGGTTTCGCCCGGCTCGATCGGTTTCGGCGTGACGAGATTGAAAATGCATTCCGGATTACGCCGCGGCGCGGGCCACTCCGGACGATCGAGCCATTCGCGGCTCTGGTCCCGGAAGAAATTTTTCACGATCCGATCCTCCAGCGAATGGAAGGTGATGACGGCGATGCGCGCGCCGGATTCAAGCCGCGCCGAGAGTTCGCGCAGACCCTCTTCCAGCGCGCCCAGCTCCTGATTCACTTCCATGCGCAGGGCCTGAAACACCTGCGTCGCGGGATGGCGTCGCCCGTGCCGCCAGACGATTTTCTCGACCGCTTTCGTAAGCTGAATGGTTTCGTAAAACGGCGCGCTCTTCCGTTGTTTCACGAGCTGGCTGGCGATTCTTCGGGCAGCCGGCTCTTCACCCAGATCGCGGAAGATGGCGGTAAGCTCTTCCTCGCTGTAATTGTTCACCACGGTCGCGGCCGTCAGTTCGGTGCGTGGGTCCATGCGCATGTCGAGCGGACCGTTGCGCAGGATGCTGAAACCGCGTGCGCTGTTTTCGAGTTGGCGCGAGGAAACGCCGAGGTCGAGTAAGGCGCCGCCGATCTGAAGGAGTCCGAGCGCGTCGAGGGCCTTGCCGGCATCGCGAAAGTTTGTCTGACGCACCGTCACGCGTCCGCCAAAATCGGAAAGCCGTTCGGCGGCGTGTGCGATTGCGTCAGGGTCCTGGTCGAAGGCGACTACATCGGCGCCGGTTCTCAGAATCGCTTCCGTATGGCCGCCACCGCCACAGGTCGCATCGACCACGATTGCGCCCGGGCGCGGCGCGAGGAGCTCGACGACCTCGGAAACGAGCACCGGTCGGTGATAAACGAAATCTTCCATTTCTGGCGCCTCCTCTTCGATCACGAGCGGGCCAGTGGCGAACCAGATCGGCCGCTCGAACAATAATGCGTTCATCCCGATATTCCCGCCACCTATAGACCGATGGCATTAGCCACGTGCTGGTATGTGGGCGTTTCCTCTTCGTGCGCTCGTTTCCACTTTTGTGAATTCCAGATTTCAAATCGGCCCCGCCCACCCACCAGTGCGACTTCACCCTTCAGGCCGAGTTGCTGGCAAAGGTCTTCTGGCAGAACCAGCCGGCCCTGGCGGTCGGAGGAGCCATGCTGCGCGCGCGAATGCAGTTGCCGAAAGAAGACCCGTCGATCACGCGCCGCGATGGTTGGATCGCTCTCCACCTGAGCGGTCATGCGCGCAAATTCGTCGGGCGGCATCACGAGGAGGTACTGACCGTGCGCTTCTGCGAGGATGATGAGCTCTTCGCCGTCGCCCCGACGCCAGCGGGACGGAATTGTGAGGCGATTTTTTTCGTCGATCGAATGGCGAAATTCGCCGGCGTAAAAGTTGTGGTTCTGAGAACGAGTATCCATGCCCGGTGGAGAATTGAACCATTTCAATCCACTTCCCCCCACTTGTAACCACCACAGCTACCACGGGTCAATAAAATAAATGGCCAATTGCAGCCTTTTTGTGCCGCCCATACACTCCAGAGTCTTGCGCTCGATTCTTCTCACCGCTCTCGCTCCTCTTGGCCTCTTCGTCTCAGCGGCCAGCGCACAAGGTACCGACGGCGCTTCGACGGCTGCTGTGCGCGTCACGATGTCGGTGAACGAAGATGGGACGCGCACTGTTTATCAGTTCGACACGCCGCAGCATAAAGCGACTGCCAGGACGATGGGCGCCGACGGGAAGTTGCGCAGCAAAATCGACTATGTGTTGGACGACGCCGATCGCTTTTTAACCGGGGACGTGTACGGCGCGAAAGGGGTGCTTCAATTCAAGGCCCGCTATAAGTATGACGCGGCGGGACGATTGATGGAAGAAGTGCAGCTAAGCAAGGACGACACTCTCCAGCACAGGATCGTTTACGCTTACGACGAGGCGGGCAAGCAAACAGGCTACTCGATTTACGACAGCGCGGGCCGACTGATTTCACGCACGGGCGTGACAGGCTCCGATGCTTCGACGCCGGTGCAACCCGCGCGGAGATCGAGCGGGCGGTAATCGCGCCGAACTGCGGCCGGTTCATATTCTTGCCACACGCCCGAAAGGGGTCTAAGACGAGGGAAATGATCGATTACATCCAGAAAGGCGGTCTGCTCATGTGGCCCATTCTGGTCTGCAGCGTGATCTCTATCGCGGTTTTTGCCGAGCGGCTCTACTACCTGCATCGCGCCACGATCCACGTAGGCGAATTCCTTCAGGGCCTTTCAAATCTCGTCGCGCGCCGGAATTACGCGGAGGCTTTACATGAATCCGCCGGCACGCCCGGGCCGGTTGCGCGGGTCATACACGCCGCCATCATCCGCCATGAAGAACCACGCGCGGAATTGCGGGAAATTGTTCAGGAAGCCGGTCAGCTCGAAATGCCGAAACTGGAGCGCTTCCTCGGCGTCCTCGCCACAATCGCCTATTTAACTCCGCTCCTTGGGCTGCTCGGAACGGTCGCGGGAATGATGGACGCTTTCGGCACGATCTCCGCAAACGGCGGCTACGCCACGGTCACGGAACTTTCCAGCGGGGTTTACAAGAGTTTGCTCACGACTGCAGCCGGGTTGGTCGTCGCCGCGCCGACATTCGTGGCCTACAGCTACCTCTCGTCGCGCGTGAACACGCTGATGCATGAGATGGAGCGCGCGGGGATCGAGGTCGTCCACATGCTCACCGATACGCCCCCGGCCAGTGGTATTATCAGCTTCCAAACGCCTGCGCCTGAAACGCCCGCCGCCCAGCGAGGGGGGCGCAGCGACCGCTGACCTGCGGCTGACAGGCCGCTGCGCCTCGCATGAAGCTCT
>JBDTYN010000169.1:0-6019 GCA_040005675.1 Chthoniobacterales bacterium | reverse complement strand
TCGGTTCCTGGATGAACGATCGCGCCATCGTCTATCGCCGGAAATACGGTATTCCCCACGACTGGGGGACGGCGGTGAACGTGCAGACGATGGTCTTTGGAAACATGGGCGAGACGAGCGCGACTGGAGTTGCTTTCACCCGCGATCCGGCAAGCGGCGAGAAGGTGTTTTATGGAGAGTACCTCATTAACGCGCAGGGCGAAGATGTCGTCGCCGGCGTCCGCACTCCGCACCCGATCGCACACCTGGTAAAGGAAATGCCGGCCGCGCACCAGGCGCTACTAAAGGTTCGCGCGCTCCTCGAAAGTCATTTTAAGGACATGCAGGACCTCGAGTTCACGGTCGAAGACAACCGCCTTTACATCCTCCAAACCCGCAATGGCAAACGGACCGGTCTCGCCGCGGTGCGAATCGCAGTCGAGATGGTGGCAGAAAAGCTGATCACAAAACAGGAGGCCGTGAAACGCATTCCGGCAGATTCCCTCGCGCATCTCCTCGCGCCCATTTTCGACCGCAAGTCGGTGACGCAGGCGAAAAAAATCGGCAGCGGCCTGCCGGCCGGTCCCGGCGCCGCCTCAGGTCACGTCGTTTTCAGCGCGGAAGAGGCCGTCGCTCGCGCTGAGAAAGGCGAGAAAGTCGTGCTGGCGCGAATCGAGACTTCGCCCGAAGACCTGCGCGGGATGATCGCGGCGGAGGGTATTCTAACCTCGCGTGGTGGCGTCTCCTCGCACGCGGCGCTGGTCGCGCGGCAAATGGGCAAGGTCTGTGTCTGTGGCGCGGCGGGCGTGGAGATCGATTACGTGAAGCGCACCCTCACGGCCAGTGGCACGACGTTGAAGCAAGGCGATTACATTTCCATCGACGGTACGGCCGGCGAGGTCTTCGCGGGTGAAGTTCCAACGGCCGCGTCGGAAATCGTCCAAGTGTTGGTCGATCGCTCCCTCGACCGCAAGAAAAGCGCCACCTACGCGCGGTTTGAGAAGCTGATGAAATGGGTGGACGAGTTCCGCAAGCTCGCCGTCCGCACCAACGCCGATACGCCGAACCAGGTCGTAAACGCGGTCGCCTTCGGGGCCGAAGGGATTGGCCTCTGCCGCACCGAGCACATGTTCTTCGAAGGAAACCGGATCGACGCAATGCGCGAGATGATCTTGGCGGAAAACAAGAAAGCACGCGTCAAGGCGCTCGCCAAACTCCTGCCGTATCAGCGGGCAGATTTTGTCGGGATTTTCACCGCCCTGAAAGGGCTGCCGGCGACGATCCGATTCCTCGATCCGCCGTTGCACGAATTCCTGCCGCACGACAAGGAGCAGCAGCTGGATCTGGCGCGCAAAACCGGAGTCAAGGTCGAGCACATTACCCGTCGAGTCGGGGAGCTGCACGAGTTTAATCCGATGCTGGGCCATCGCGGGTGCCGCCTGGGGATCGTCTACCCCGAGATCTCAGAAATGCAGGCGCGAGCGGTTTTCGAGGCCGCGGCCTATGTTCAGAAGAAGGGTATCAAAGTGCGACCGGAGATCATGATTCCGCTTGTTGGTTTCCCGCTCGAATTCAAGCTGCAGATCGAGATCGTCAATCGCGTCGCGGAAGAGGTGGGAAAGGAAAGAAAAACCAAGTTCAATTATCTCGTCGGCACGATGATCGAGATCCCTCGGGCCGCGCTCGTGGCGGATGAGATTGCGCGGGACGCGGAGTTTTTTAGCTTCGGAACAAACGATCTCACGCAGACCACTCTGGGCATGAGCCGTGATGATTCGGGAAGCTTTCTTCCAGCTTACGGCGAGCTCGACATCGTGGCGAACAATCCATTCGCTTCGATCGATCAGAAGGGCGTCGGACGTTTAATGGAGATCACGCGCGATTTGGGACGAAAAACGCGGCCAAAGATCAAGCTCGGCATTTGCGGCGAACACGGCGGCGAACCTTCGAGTGTGAAGTTCTGCCACCGCCTTGGGCTCGACTATGTCAGCTGCAGTCCCTTCCGCGTTCCGATTGCCCGGCTCGCTGCGGCGCAAGCCGCCTTGGCCGACCGGCGCTAGTCCCACCTGCGGCTGCTATTTATTCGGTGCTTCGAATTTTTGCCAGGCGGCCCAGGCTCGTTCCCAATCTTCTCTCGTAGCCCAGCCCTCGGCTTCGAGGTAGTGAAAGTAAGCGGGACACTCCTTCTTTGCGGTAAAATGGCGCAGCGTTTGCAGTGCGTCATCCATGCTCCCACGCCGTTTTTGCTCTGTGTAGAGCGCAAACCCCGCAGCGTAGTTGTCCGGATTTGCCGAGAGTAAGCGCTGCAGTTGTTCGATGTCGGAGTTAGAGGGAATCTGCGGGAGCACAGGGGTTTTTTCGAAACGCTTCGCCAGCTCATACGCGGCGTGGAAGTCCCGGTTCCGCACGTAATAATTGCTCATTGGTTTCCAGGCATCTGCCAACCAGGCCGGGTGCGCCCTGACCGCGCGCGCAAATGCTTCCCGATCCCCGCGCCCTTCCCACACGTTGAAAAAGGCTGCCCTGTCCGCCGCAGTCAGATTCGTCAGTTCAGGATCCTGCACGACAAATTGCTCCAGCGCAGGCTTCACTCGTTCGTCGGATAATCTCCCGAAGTAGATAAGCAGGAGATCTGGTTTTCCCGCAGCCAGGCTTCCCAATCCACGGTCCACCTCGGGCCTGCTGAGAGGCGCGATCGAAAGCAGGTAGGAATAAACCCCCGCCCGCTGGGGACCCGCGCGTCGCAGCGCTTCTTGCCATGCCGTGACTGCAAGCATCGGCCTCGAAGGCAGCCAGATCTTCCCTTCCTCGAGCGGGACCTCGTACGAATTCGGTTCGAGAAAACGCGCGCGGCGGAAATCCGCCACGGCGAACTCCGCCCGATGTCGCGAACCGATGTGCGCGACACCGCGCAAAAAATAGAGTTGCCAGTCAAGCGGCGCCCAGCGGAGCGCTTGAGTAGTCGACTGGATCGCACCGGCGAAATCGCTGCCGCGGTTCGCCAGCGTGGCCGAGTATCTGGCGTTGTCCGAGCCGATGCCTCCGGGTAGTGGGGTCTGGTGCGCGATGGCCCACATCCACAAGCTGCTACTCGCCATTAGGAGCAGCCCAAGCAGGCGAAACAACCAGGGAACCGCTGCGTTGCGCGGAAATTGGAACGGTCGGAATAAGGCGAGCCCGAGCAGGAAAATGGCCGCAAAGGCAGTCCCGACGCGATGACCTGAGACGTCCACCACGCCGTGCACGGCGAACAAGACTGCACCGATTAGCCCGGCGCGGCGGAAGCGCTGGTTCGTTCCTTCCTGTAATGGAAATACGCGCACGGCTAGCAGGGCAAAGCCGAGAAGCGCGAGAAGGACAGTGGGCCACCCGGCTTCGGAGCAGAGCCAGATCCAGTCGCTTTCTGGGTGAAGCGAACGTGTGTTCGCGAGTGATGCGTCCCGAAAAATAGCGAAGACCGATTCGAAATTACCGAGGCCAATCCCGCTCCAGGGCGAGGCGCCGATCAGGCGAGCCGCGTCGCGGTAAATCAGCCAACGGAAATCGGTAGAAATCCCGGCCGCCTCCGCGTCTCCGGTTCGAAGATGAAATCGTTCGAGCGTTCCTCCGCCGAAGATCAGCACCGCCGTGAGCAGGACGAGCAGGATGGAAACCCAAACCGCAAGCCGCGATGTCGAGCGCGAGCTTTTGTGCAGCGCTAATCCGGCGACCCAAACGGTGCTGCCGATGACAAGGATCAACAAACCGGCGCGCGAGAAATTGATGACGATCGCGGCAACGAGAATCGCGAACCCGGGCAACCACAAAATCCAGCCTTTCGTCCCACGACGGACGCTATCCTGGCCGCAGGCGAGAACCACGATGGCAGTGAGACCAAGGAGATCGGCCGTCTGGTTGCGATTCGGGAATGGCCCGAAGCCACGTTCGTTGTGCCAAAACTGCGGCGCCGCTTGATTAAGCTTCAGCAAAATGCAGATCGCGGCGAGGGAGATGATGCCAAAAGCAAAAATCCGAAATTGCGCTCGAACGGAACGCAAATCGAGCTCCTGCGTCGCGACGTAATACAGCCAGCTCAGACCAGCGATCAGGCTGCCAAAGGCGCCCAGGGTTATCCACGGCTGGGGCGTAATCGTGTTGGCAAGATCGATGCCGAAATCGTTCGTCAGGGCCGCGCGCCACGCTGGGATGAAGAAGAGATGCGCCGGCAAAAATGCGCATGCGACAAAACCCACGAAACCGAGGAAGATGGCGTTCAGTTTCCATCCGAGGGAAAAGCGAGGCGGATTGAATACGAGGAGAAGGCCCAAGAGCGCCACGACAATCCCCTCCGCCCACTTCTCCGTTGCGCCGCCCAGGAAGCAGGCGAGGACCGGCAGGCCGGCCGCCGCGATGTTCTTCCACGCGGCGCGACCGAGTGCGGCTCGAGGCTCTGTGCCGGCAGACGAACTTACGCGCCGTGGCATTGGTCGGAGGTAGGTATCATTGTTTTTAATGGTATGGGAATCGCTGTCTTAAAACGGCGGTTCTCCCAATGGCGGAAGCCTTTATTTTTTGCGCCGATGCTAGCACGAGTTGAAGGCCCGGTTCCATCGCGTACTCTCATCGTCAGGGGCAGGCAATAACAATGGTCACGCAACGCACGGAGGGTCTCTACCGGCTTTTCCTAATTTGCCAGATCGTCATCGTGGCCGTGCTGTTCTGGTTCGGCGTCTGGGTGATGGTCTCGTTTTACTCCCCCAGCGCCGAGCTGACGTGGCGACGCTATAGCATTTACTGCGGCCTGCTCGTCCTTGGCATGATGCTCGAGTCGCTTAGTCGTGACGGCTCGAAAAACTATTTTCTACAAAACGAGCTGCTTCGCCAGCATCGGCTCAGCCTTCGCCAGACATTCGCCAGCATCGGTGCCCTGGTGCTTTATCTCGTCGCGACGAAAGACGCGTTCATTTCGCGAATTTTCTTTTTCAACTTTGTGCCATGGCTCTATGTCGCGCTGCTCTTCTCGCATCATTATCTCCCTTCGTTCCTCGCTGGCCGAATTTTCAATCGTGAACGCGAAGAGAAAACGCTCCTCGTCGGCCCCAGCGCAAAAGCGGCGCAACTGCGCGGGTGGCTGCGCCGCAAAGCCGAGATCG
This sequence comes from Chthoniobacterales bacterium, assembly GCA_040005675.1. GTDB lineage: Bacteria > Verrucomicrobiota > Verrucomicrobiia > Chthoniobacterales > UBA10450 > JACCXL01. The sequence goes on along the minus strand of JBDTYN010000169.1, from coordinate 908 downwards.
GTCTGCACACCGTGGGTCTGATTTGCGACGAACCGATCGAAAAAACGGAAGATGAAATTCCGGTACTTGGGAAGTCGGGCGAGATCGCACAGGTCATTCGCGATCGCGGTATCACACAGGTGATCCTGCTCGAGTTTCCGCTCTTCGCCGAAATCAATCGGGAACTGGTCAGCATCTGCAATCACCTCGGCGTCAGGCTCCTTATCGTGAGTGATCTGGAAGAAAAACTGCGGCATCCAGTTACACATTTTGAAGATGACGGCCTACGATTTATCGGCCTGCGGGAAGAGCCACTGGAAAATCCGGTGAACCGTTTCTTTAAACGGTTCATCGACCTCGTGATTTCAGTTCCAGTCATGATCTTCGTTTTCCCACCCATGGCCTTGTTCGTCTGGATCGCACAGCGTCTGCAATCGCCCGGTCCCCTCTTTCACGTGCAAACCCGGGCCGGAATGCAGAACCGGCGATTCAACATTTATAAATTCCGGACCATGCGCCCGGATCATAACGAACTGGTCCGGCAGGCGCATGACATCGACGATCGCGTTTATCCGATCGGGAAGTGGCTGCGCAAACTAAGCATCGACGAGATCCCGCAATTTTGGAATGTGCTGCGCGGCGACATGAGCACGGTCGGGCCACGGCCTCATTTGATCGAACATAACAACCTTTTTTCGCAGTTTCTCGCGAACTACCACGTGCGCACCTTCGTGAAGCCCGGCATCACCGGTCTCGCGCAAGTCCGTGGCTTCCGCGGCGCGACCCGTGACAATTCCGATATCGAAAATCGCGTCGGTTGCGATATCGAATACCTGGAAAATTGGAACTTGTCGCTCGAGTGCGGGATTATACTGCGCACTGTCGCGCAATTGCTCCTCCCTTCGCGCAACGCCTACTGAACGACGGCG
>JBDTYN010000168.1:0-10809 GCA_040005675.1 Chthoniobacterales bacterium | reverse complement strand
TGAACCCCGGCATCCGCTGCCCGGGCAGCAATCCAAGCGCTGCGAGGGTGTCCATGTCGAGCCGGCCATTCGGCGGGATACCGGTGCGCGATTGGTACGCGCGCAGGGCGAATTCCATTCCTGGGCCGTACACGCCATCAATCCCGCTGCGATAATAGCCTCGCCGCGCGAGCAGCGTTTGCGCACCAAGGATCACCTGCCGCTGCACCGGCGGCGGCGCGGTTTCGAATGGGGTGTCGGCAAAAACCTCTGCCTGTGAGGTTGCGACGGTCGGCTGGACCGCTCGATACGGCTCCCTGTCGAAAGGACGCTGTGTCGTCAACGGTGGCTGCGCCATTGAGCGCGTGGTGGTCGATTCAGACGTTGAGGCATCGCGCGAGGCGGAAGCAGCGGGCGTCGTTTGCGTTGGGCGCGCGCTTCCCGCTGCCGTGGGAGCTTCTGTTTCGGTCGTGGCGGCGGCAAGACCAAGCGATTTCTCGGTTTCGCGATTCACTTCGCCAGTGATCTTCAGACCATTACGAATCTGATAGCGCCGAAGCGCCGCAGTGGTGTCTGCATCCATTTTGCCGGTAGCTTCGCCATAGTAGAAGCCCTGATCTTTCAGTGCCTGCTGCACCGCCGATGTGGATTCGTCGCCCTGCGCGAGACCGAGCGCGGCCCAATACAGAGCGATCGTGAGGAAGCTTTTTCGTTTCATGGTCAGTTGTTCTTGGACGCCGCCGATTCCTTGCCTATTCAGGTTTCGGGTGCGGTCCCAGCGATGGTCGGCTGAGCTTGACGCAAGGTTTCGCGATATCGCGCGATCCCTTCGCAGATTGCCGCTGCCAGTCGCTCGCGATATTCGGGCGTCCTCAGCTTCGCTACGTCATCGGTGTTCGTGAGGAAACCGCACTCGATGAGGACCGCGGGGTGTCGAACATTTGTGATCACATAAAACTGCTCGGGGCTCGTGCCGCGATTGATCGCGTGCGTTTTCGCGACCAAAGCCTCTTCTACGAACGCTGCCAGGCTCTGACTCTGCGCATTCGCCTGCGCCACGGAAGCCGGTTGCAGAAAAGGGAGCCAGGTCGCGACCATTGGCTGGTTCGGCGTCTCCGTCGCGGCATAGTAGGTCTCCACTCCCGTAGCGGCTGCGCGGGCCTCGTCGAAATGGATGCTGACAAAGATGCAATCGCGCTGGCGATTTGCGGCTGCCGCGCGACCCGCCAGCGAAATATATTCATCACCCGCCCTCGTCAGAAGAGTTGCTAATCCCTGGTTCTGGATGAGCCGATCGAGCCGCTGGGCCACGTCGAGCGCTAGATCTTTTTCGAGCAGGCCGCTCCCCATAGTGCCTGAATCCTGTCCGCCATGGCCCGGATCGATCACGACCAACGCCATTTGCTCGCACGGCCGCGCGACTGGTGATGGGCTAACATTCCGCGGCTCGTTCGTAGGGATGATCTGCAGCCAAACGAACGACGCTGCCATGACGAGCAACCCGAACCACGCGACGATGCTCGGTCTTCTCTCGAAATCCCCGCGGCGCGGCCTGGCCATGGAGTTTTGTTACCGCTAGTCCCGTGCCGTTTGCTTCAACTCCTCCGGCGTAAGGGGCCGGTAGCGGATTGCGGTGGTCGCGTCGCGCTCGAGAAGCGCAGCTTCAATCCCGGTTTCGCTCTGCACCTTGCGCTCAGCCGTAATTTGCTCTGGAGACGGATCGGCTTCGACAGTGGTGTCCGCAGGGCCGGTCCTGCCCCGCGCAAGCGCGTTGAGCGCAGCGTTCAGGGATCGCTCCATCGTGGCGCTCGGCTGGTGTTCGCGCTGCAAATAAGACTCCATCGCCTCGGTCGATTGCCGCATCCCTGCGAGGACCGCGAAATCCTGGCGCGCCGCTTTCACGCTTCCGCCATTCGTGGCGATGGCGCCATCGTAATCGATGCGGAGAAACAGATCGGCCTCGGGCGTCGCACCCACTTCTGCAAAGAGCATTTTCGTCAGATAGGGCGCTCCATATACCTGCTCAAACGCGGTTTTTAGAACCGGACTGAGCGAATAGTGCGCGAGGCGCCGCAACGACACGTCCGCGGCAGAGCGGGCAAAACCTTCCGCGCTTGCGAGCTCGATCGCGGCCATCCGCAGCCGCTCGATGTCGCCAGGGTGGCCCATCGCTCCCATGGCGATCCGGTCGTAAATTTCAAAGATTTTCTGGCGCGTTTGTCCGACGGTCACGAAAAGAATTCCATCCCGACATCCCAGCGCCACGATCGCACTCCCGGGCGCGAGCTGGGTCTCAATGTACTCACGCCGGTTCGCGATGGCTTCAACCCAGCGATACGGTTCTTCGATCATGCCACAGTGCGTTTGAAAACCGCCGCGATCCGCCGTTCGGATAGGGTCGAAATACCATCGGCGGACACGATTTTCATGATCGGATAGATGCGACCGTTCCGATCGACGCCGCCGGTCGCGGTATCTGACTCGGCCGCGGTATCGAGCGCGCGCAAGGCCACGGTGACCGCCTCATCTTCGTTCCGTTTTGAGAGCGGCTTTTTGCCCCAGTTATTTTCGTAGTAGAGAATGCCGCGCACCGCGGGCGAACCGGAACCAGTTGCGGCGTAGTCGGCCGCTTCGAATTGCGCTCCCATGGCGTCATAAAAATAAAGGCGGGCGCCGCCCTCCTCCCGTGTGTCGTAGGTTGCAAAAATCGGCACAACCACCCCAACGCCCTGAATGACGAAAGCAAAATTATCGCGCAGCAGTTTCGAGAGCGCGCGCACCTTCCCATCCACGCTCATCTCCTGTAGCTGGGTGCGCCGGAAGAACTGGAAGGAATGCTCGAGAACGCGAGCCATTTCCCAGGCCGTCGCCGGTACTCCCGCGATCGCCATGATCGAGTGCCGATCGATTTCCAACACCTTGTCGGCGCGATCGTAGACGACCGTGTTGCCGGCGGTGGCGCGGCGATCGCCCGCCACGAGTACGCCGCCCTGGAACTTAAAGGCCAGGATCGTGGTCGCTTGAGTTTGGACGAATGAACTGTCCCCCGCGGCCGCTCCTGATGAATTCGGCGAACCCGTCGGCAGCAGACCACGCGATCGCAGGAGCGTCGGAAAGTCGTCGCCTCCAGGCGAATGAAATTGGCCGCCTGCGGTGGCCGGCAGTTCCATCACTCGCCAGTGCGCTGCCGGTAGCGCTGCGACTGGTTTGGATCCACTTTGCGCATGCGCTGCAGAAGCTCCCTTGTGTCGGGTCGTGAAACGTCCGGCGATTTCGGACCGTCACCGTCTCCTTGTTTCGGGGACCAGGGGGCTGGTTCCGCCGGTTTCTCTATCCGTTCGCCCATGAAAAAAGTTAAGGAGAGATGCCAAAAAGGCAAGCGGGAGCACGGTCACGTTCCTTTCGCTCGGACTTGCCAGCGACTTCGCCGGATGGCAACATCCGGTGCATGAGATTAGTCGCCTGGAGAATGTTCATTTTGTTGTCGGGCGCTTCACTCGCGGCGACTGCTTTGGCGCAGAGCCCGGCACCGTCAGGGTCTGACACGATGCAGCTGGAAGCGCTGGGGAAAAAGATCGACGAGCAAAGCACAAAGATCGATGCGCTTTCCCAGCAGTTGCTAAAGCTGGAGCAGCAAATTTCGAACATGCGCCCGGGCGTGATGATCGGGGAAGCAACGCCGCCTGCGGCGCCCACACCCGCGACCGCAGCGCAAACTCCGATGGATCCAGCTAAAGCTGCTACGGTGGAAAACAGCCATGTCGTCGCCCGGGGGGAAACGCTGACTTCGATCGCCAAGACGCACAAAGTCGGCGTGGAAGAACTGCAGAAGTTCAATCACATCGAAAACGACCGGAAACTCCAGGCCGGCCAGACGATTCTGATTCCTCCCGCGACCGGTTCGCCGACAGCTTCGCCTGCGCCTACCTCCCCGGCCGAGTAATTTAGGGGATCAATGTGGGAGGCGCCTCTGCACGCCAATTCCCAGGGATGGCCTCGCCCCCCGCACGGTACTCGTGCAATTTACACCGCGGCCCCTCTGCTGCCGGGCTCGTCAACGCACGGCTCGACTTCGATGGCCGCTTCCGTTCCAGAAAAGCTCTCCGGCTCGGTGCCCTCGCTGATCTCGACGAAGCTCTGCTCACAGAGCCGCGCATATTTGCCGCCCAGTGCCAGCAACTCGCGGTGAGTGCCACGTTCAACAATACGGCCGCGCTCGAGCACAAGGATTTGATCGGCGCGCACCACGGTCGAGAGCCGATGCGCGATGACGATTGATGTCCGCTGCGCCATTAGATGCTCCAGCGCTTCCTGGATTAGCCGCTCAGTTGCGGTATCGACGCTCGCGGTTGCTTCATCGAGAATCAAAATCGGTGGGTCTTTCAAAATCGCGCGCGCGATCGACACGCGCTGCTTCTCCCCGACACTCAGCTTCACGCCGCGCTCCCCCACGACACTGCCGAGCTTCTCCGGCAGTCGATCGATAAATGCACGAGCGTTTGCCGCATCAATCGCCTGCCAAAGCTCCGCGTCCGTTGCGTCCGGTTTTCCCATCAACAGATTCTCCCGAATCGTTCCGTTAAACAGGAAGCTTTCCTGTGTCACGATCCCGATGTTTTCGCGCAAAGTGCGCAGACCAAAATCGCGCACTGATTTTCCGTCGATTAAAATCTCGCCCGCGGTGAATTCGTAGAACCGGACGAGCAGGTTGACGAGGGTCGACTTGCCGGCGCCCGTGGTGCCAACGAGCGCGATCGTCTCGCCCGGCTGCGCGTGGAAGGTGACGTGGCTCAAAGCGGCGAGACCTGCGGCGTAGCTGAAGCTCACGTCGCGGTAGCGAATATCTCCCAAAAACCGCAGCTCACGCTCCGCGGTTTGGCGGCCCGGTTCCACCGGCTCGTCGAGAATCTCGAAGACGCGCTCGCCCGCGGCGCGACCCGCCTGCACGAGCTGGTTCAGCTGGTGCAGTTTACCGATTGGCTCGTAAAGATATACCGTCAGAATCAGGAACGCGACGAGATCGCCCAGTTGGATTGCACCGGCCAGAACGGCGCGCGCGCCGAACATCACTATGAGGAGCACGCCTAACGAGCCCATCAGTAACATCGAAGGATGGTAAACTCCCCAAATCCGCATGACCACGAGGGTAGCGTGTCGGAGCTGGTCGCTGACGGAATTGAAACGCGCGTGCTCTTCGGATTCCCGGGCGTAACTCTTAATCTGGCGGATGCCGGACAAGTTATCATGCAGCAGGGAGTTCATCGCGGATGAAGCCCGGCGTTGCAGCCGGTAACGCCGGTGCGCGGTCAGCGTGTACCAGAGCGCGCCGCCCGCGAGGAACGGTAACGGGGCGAGCGCGAGGAGCGTGAGCTTCGTGCTGACATAGAACATGACGGCGAGCACGATCAGGACCTGGAGCACTGCGACGACCCCTTGCTCCACGCCGTCGATCAGCATCCGCTCGACGGAGTTCACATCTTCCAGCACGCGCGTCATCAGGTCGCCCGTTGCGCGATTATCAAACCAGCGGAGCGGGAGGAGTTGAATGTGCGAGTAAAGATCGCTCCGTAGATCGAAAATGACGTGCTGTTCGAAGGTGTTGTTGAGAACAATGCGCAGCGCGTTCAATCCATGTTGGAGACCGAAAGCGGCCGCTCCGATCAAGACCAGCGGGAGCAACCGGTCGGGCCGGTGCTGAAGCAAAACCGTGTCCACAATGATTTTTGTGCCCGCTGGAAACACGATCACCATCAGTGTCCCGACGATTGCGCATGCCAGCATACCGGTGGCGAGCAGCGGATAACGCTTAAGATAGCTAAAGACGCGCCAGACCGTTTTCATCGCAAGGCAACGTCAGCGACGGGGACTGTGAGTTCAACCGCGAGACTTGCTCGGAGAAGGCGTCGATAGCTTCTCTCTCCTGCTCGCGCTCGTAATCGCCAATGCCGCCGCGGACTTCCAGCACGAGCCCGAGACGAGTGGATTAAACGTGATCGCCGTGATGCTTGCGGCGATCCTTAAAGGTAAGCTCGGCGATGCCCGATTTGTCGAGCTCGCCCAATCCTTCCGCAACCATCCGATCGAACTGCTCCTTTGTCGCGCGCGCTAACGGGAGGTCGAGTCCGACCTGTTCGCTTAGTTCGAGTGCGATTCCGCTGTCCTTCGCGGCGTGCGCAGCGGAAAAGAAAACCGTGTGCTCGCGATTTTGCATGTCCTCGCCATCGGTTTGAAGAACGCGGGAGCCCGCCCCAGTTTGGGCGAAGACTTCGCGCACCATGCCAAGATCTAGACCGAGGGCGTCGGCCAACCCGAGTCCTTCGGCCAGCCCGGCAGTGTTGATGTTCATCACCATGTTGACGAGCGCTTTCATCTTTGCCGCCTCCCCCGTTTTCCCGACGTAACGGAGAGACGCGCTCAGCTCTTGCAAGAGCGGCTCCGCACGCTGGAAGTTTTCTTCGCTCCCCCCGCACATCAGATAGAGCGAGCCTTCGCGTGCCTGCGTAATGCTCGACGCCATGCATGCTTCCAGGGTCCTGGCGCCAGCTTTATCCGCCAGCGCCTCGATCTCCTGATGCACGCCCGGAGAAAGGGTTGCGCAATTCACAAACAGCTTGCCGCGAGCATTGACCAGCAGGTTGTCGCCTTCACGAGTGAAAATTTCCCGCATGGCTGCATCATCCGTAACCACAGTGATGACGACGTCCGATTCCGCGGTCACTTGCGACAAATCCTGACAAGCGGCACATCCCAGCTCGGCCGCGAGTCTCGTCGAAACCGCGCGATTAACGTCGTAAACGGCGGTGACGTGCAACCCTCGCTCCTTGAGCCGGCGTGCCATGTTCGCGCCCATTCGCCCGACGCCAACGAAACCAATGTTCATGTTTGAGGTTTGAAGTTTGAAGTTTGATTTCGGCTCGATGTGCGGCGCGCCGAAGTGAACCTTGCCGTTAGCTCGTTTGCCTCCGCAAACAACGGTTGAACTCTTAATTTCGACAACAGCTGTCCCTCATCGACTAATTTCAGGACACTTAAAGAGAAGTTCTTCGTGCGCTGCAACAGTTCGACCTTGTCCACGCCTCAATCAAACCTCAAACATGAAACTTCAAACCTGCGAAGAATGGATTGTGCTTCTTTTCTTCGCCTACGGTCGTGAGCGGTCCATGACCGGGACAAATGATGGTGTCGTCCAGCAGCGTCAGGATTTTCTCGCGGTTGTTTAGCAACGCGTCTTCGTAGGAAACACTTCCTCCGCCCATCGATCCGGCGAAAAGCGAATCGCCGACGATGGCAATCGGTTGCTCCAGTCCGGTCACGAAATAGGTCATGCCGCCGGGGGAGTGGCCCCATGTCGACAGGCTCTTGATTCTCAGTTTACCGACCGCGAAACTCTTGCCTTCTTCGATCGATTGGGCGCCGCGCACCGATTCTTTGGCCGGAACATAAATGGCAGCGCCTGTTGCCTGCTTCAGTCTTTCGAGGTCGGCAATGTGGTCGGGATGAGCGTGCGTCAAAAGAATCAATTCTATCTGCAAGCCCGCTCGCTCGACGCTGGCGAGCATCTCACTGCAATCGCCGCCGCTGTCGAAAGCCACTGTCTGCCGAGATTGCGGATCCCAGACGAGATACGCGTTTACCGTCATGTCATCGTAAGGCGTGTTGAATTGTGCGAGTCCATCAACTAACCCCATCTCCACCGGTTTCCATTTTCCTGTGGCGAGATCGATCAGCGCGCGCGCGTCGAGATTCAGCAGCGGTGCAATCCGCGACAAAACGACCTCATCGAACTGGCCGGCGCGAACCTTGCGAACGTCTTCGGAGCTAACACCGGCCCGCTCGGCTAACTCGCTGTCTGAGATTTCGAGGCCTCGCTGCGCTTTGCCGATGACGTCCGCGGCATTGTCTTCCAGCGGGATCATGTTTTTGCCAGTATCGGCGTCCGTTCTTCGGCGACGACTAGATCATTGATTTGCCTCAGGGCGAGCTGTTCGCAGGCCGTTGCGATCTCTTGCACTGACGAGTGCCGCCCGGTTTCACGCACCATCGAGGTAATGCTGACGCCGGCGATACCACAAGGTGTGATCTCGTCGAACGGTGAGAGATCGCCGCAGACGTTCAGCGCAAATCCGTGCATCGTGATCCAGTGGCGCACGCCAACGCCAATCGATGCGATTTTCCGATCTGCGACCCAAACCCCCGTCAGACCTTCGCGTCGCTGCGCGGAAATCCCGTGTCCAGCGAGCAAGTCAATCAGCAGCTCCTCGATCCAGCGCAGATAACGATGTAAATCCTGGCCGCACCGACGTAGATCGATGATCGGATAGCCAATGAGCTGGCCGGGCCCATGATAAGTCGCCTGCCCGCCGCGATTGATCGGAAAAAGCGGGTGCGGCAGATGGCCAGCACCCAGGAGGCTCGATTGGTCGGGTGTGCGACCGATCGTGTAAACAGGATCGTGCTCGAGCAGCCAAAGTTCGTCACCTAACGAGCAATCGACTCGCTTACGAGCCACCAACTCCTCCTGCTGCGCGAGCGCGTCCGCGAACCCTATTCTGCTCAACCAGCGGACGGTCAGATCGTTGCTCATATCTGTGCCCCCGCCGGAATGCCGAGTCGCGCCGTTTCCTGCGAACGCAAATGTGTCAGACCGATCGCGAGTGCATCGGCAGCATCTTCCTGAGGCGTTTCCGTCAATCCAAGCAGCGCGCGCACCATGAAGGCGACCTGATTTTTATCCGCCGCGCCCCGGCCAACCGTGGCCTGTTTGATCCGGCGCGGGGCGTATTCGAAAACCGGCAGACCGCGCTCCGCCGCCGCGAGGATCGCAGCGCCGCGTGCCGCGCCGAGCACAATCGCGGTTTTGTAGCTCTGGACGTAAATGACCGCCTCGAGCGCACAACAATCGGGCTCGTGTTCGCGGATTAATTCTGCCAGACGATCGCGAATTGCGACCAGGCACGATGACGACCGGAGGCCGGTCTTGTTCTGAATAATTCCAAAATAAAGGGCGTGAAGCCGGCTGCCGTTGCCTTCGAGAACCGCGACGCCGGTACTGCGCAACGACGCGTCAATCGCCAGCACGCGCATCAATGCGCCCCCGCGTGCCACTGCTTCCGCGGAACCTCGGCTTCCATGGCTCGAAGCTTATGGTTGAGCGGTCACCATTCAAGACGCAATCGACAAGCTTTGATACCAACGTGTATGAAGGAATACGTCCGTTTCCATGATTCACGCCGCAAAATTGACCTGCCAGATCTGCAAGGAGGAGAAACGCGCCTCGGGCGGGCAGATTGCGGAGCTCGTTCGCCCATCCCTCGCCGAATTCATTCACAAGCAGACGCCGGGCTGGGATCCGAAAGGCTTCATCTGTTTCGATGATCTCGGGCGATTCCGGAAGGAATACGTCAAGGAGGTGTTGCAGGACGAGATCGGCGAACTTTCCGCGCTCGACCACGAAGTGATCGAGAGTCTCCAGCAGCACGAGATCCTTTCGGAGAACATCGGGAGGCAGTTCGAGAAGAGGCTTACCTTCGGCGAACGCCTTTCCGACCGGATCGCCACCTTCGGTGGTAGCTGGACCTTCATCATCATCTTCGGTGTCATCCTTTTCCTCTGGATTGCGGTCAACACCTTCGTCCTTACCCACCGTGCCTTCGACCCTTACCCGTACATTCTGATGAACCTGATTCTTTCGTGCCTCGCTGCGATGCAGGCGCCAATCATCATGATGAGCCAAAACCGCGGCGAAGCGCGCGACCGATCCCGCGCGGAGAATGATTACAAGATCAACCTGAAAGCGGCGTTGGAAATCAGCCACTGCACGAGAAGATCGATCATCTGCTGCGCGGGCAATACAACCGCCTCTTCGAGATTCAGCAGATCCAGATTGAGCTCCTGGAAGAGCTCGGCAGCAAACGCCGCGGCAGCCAGGCAACCGAACGGCCGCTTCCTTAAGCGCTTTGGGTCAGGGCCCGGGCGAGGCGTTCAAGAGCCGCGCTTTTTGCTCTAACGAAAGAGCGCTTTGTTCAACCCAGCTCTTCGCAGCGGCAGGATTGAGAGATCCACACACTGATGATTCGCTGCACAGATTCGTCACGCATTCGTTCATCATTCACCGTCATCGTCCAGCCTAAGGCAGCCGGTGGATCAAGTGATGCGATTGCGCTGCCGTAGGTCGCGATGGTTTAATCTCGACCAGGACCGGTCAGCGTGCTGACCCATTGACCAGCGGCCTGCGGATCATTCTGTGCCCACGCCATCGCGATGGAAGGGAGCGCCTCCGCGCGTTCCGCTGGCGGTAACGTCATCGCCCAATCGACAGCCCCCTGCGGATCGCGTCAACCCAGGCTATGAGCTATAATGATCTCGACATGTCGGCGGGCCGACTCGTTCGGCAGTTGCGCGACCCATTCTGTCGCGCGCTTCGGGTCCTGCGTGGCCATCCGGTCTGCTAGAATGCTCGCGACTTGGTAATCGCTGTTCGTTTTGAGGTGTTCCATTACATAGGCGGTGGCGTCGTCCGGATCTTTCTGCCACCAACCGCCGATCGCTCCCTGCGTCGCGCTGCTCGCGTCCGGTCTCTTTTTGGCCCAATCCATCGCCGCCTGCGGATCAATCTCGGCCCAATGCCCGGCTACAGTATTGGCTATGATCGAAGTCCCACTCGGCCTCTGCCGTCGTTCGGCGATTGTCGCATCGGGGTTTTCGTTCAGGAACCGGGCCGCCGAAGGCGCATCTGCCTGGCTCCACTTCTCAACCCCTATGCCAAGTAATTCGCTCCTGAGCATGGGCGGGAGATCGATTGTTTGCTTCAGCGCGTTTGTCAAAGCGCCG
>JBDTYN010000167.1:0-12043 GCA_040005675.1 Chthoniobacterales bacterium | reverse complement strand
CGTACAACCGGCGGTCGGCCGATCAACCCCGCGCCGGATGTGAAAAAAAATCGCGCTGCCTTCTCCCGCTACCGGCGGATCGGAATTGTGCCGAATCTCGACCAGCCAGCGATAGGCGAAGTCGCCGCCACGCATTTTCTCATGGCTATAATTGTCCGGGGGCCGCCGCGGATCGATAACCACGTGGCGGTTGTAATCCGGCGACCGAGGATCATCGCTCCAGACGTCCGCATCAGTCACCTGATGGAACGGGTAGTCCGCGCCGGGCGGTAGCGAAGCATCGTAGGTGTAAACTTTGCCCAGGCGAAAAATTCCCGCTGGCGCACGCCCATCACGCTCGCGTTTGCGCAGCCCCGTCTCGTCCTGCCCCGCCAGTCCGCTGCCCCAGGCGACTCCGTTTTTGCCGAAAAGAACCGGATGGGCCAGCGCCTGTGGGTTCCATTTCCCCTCCTTCCGATCGAAAAGCTGAAGCCGGCCGCGCATTGAATTCCAATCGGGCGCGACGGCGACGATCAATTGCGAGCAGTCCTCCGGCACGCCCGCGGCACAAGCGCTGCTCGCGAGGAGAAGGAACGGAACAATTTTGGGCCACCGCAACGATCCGATCGACATCTCGAAACCTAGACGCGCATCTCCGTCATTCTGTCCAACGTCATTTTCTTCCCCGTGAAAAAAATCCTCCCCGCGCTGCTGATCGCGATCGCGGTCTGCGCAGCTTACGCGCCTGCGATTCGAGACGGCTTTGTCTGGGATGATATTGCATTACTTCTGCGCGACCCGCTGATCCGCAGCCCGCGTCTTATTCCGGAAGGTTTTCAACATTTCCTTTTCACAGATGCGACAGCCTCCGATTTCTACCGGCCGATGCAGCGTCTCAGTTATACGATGGAATATTGGGCCTTTGGCGCGCAGCCCGCGCCTTACCACGCGATCAGTATTCTGTGTCACGTGGCCGCGGCGCTCGCTCTGTTTCTGACTGCGGGCGAATTGCTGAAGGCGTTCGGCGTGGCGGAGCGAATGCGCAGGATCGCGGCGTTCTGCGCGACCCTGGTCTGGGCAATTCATCCGCTGCATTCGTCCGCGGTAATCTACGTCTCGGGCCGCGCCGATCCGCTGGCCGCCGCATTTGGCTTCGCCGGATTTTATTGCGGACTGCGGAGCGAGTGCGCCACAGGAGGGAAACGCTGGCTGCTCACGCTTGCCGCAGGAGCTCTGATTTTTGGGAGCGTCCTGAGCAAGGAAAGCGGCCTTGTCTTTCCAGCGCTCTGGGCTGCCACGCTTCTGCTGCAAAGGAAGTGGAAACCAGCCGCCACCGCGGCCGCAGTCGGCCTAGCGGTGGTATTCATTTACGCCAGCATGCGTCTTCCCGCCGAGCACATCCCGCCGCCGGTCATGCACACCCCGACACCTCTTCTTGTGCGGCCGATCCTGGTGGCGCGCGCGGTCGCCGAATACGCAGGTCTGATCGTACTCCCGCAGAATCTGTACATGGATCGCGATGTGGCGACGCATCCGACCGGTTTTTCCGACGCCAGCGTCACGGGGGCGGCGTGGCGCGAGCTCCAAACCCTGGCTGGAATAATTCTGATGGCCGCGTTTGTTTTATGGATGCTGCGCGCGCGTCGGCACGATCGGGCTGTCTTTGCCTGTCTCATCCTCACGGCGATGACTTACCTGCCAATCAGTGGCCTGATCGTGTTGAATGCGACTGTCGCCGAACACTGGATTTATCTACCGAGCGCTTTTCTGTTCCTGGCCGCCAGCGCCGCGATCACGCAGCGGTTGAGCGTGGCGAAAGAACGCGAAGAAGTCAGGTTCCGCTTCGCCGCAGCCGCGCTGATCATTTGTGTTGTTTGTCTCAGTGCGCGCACCTTCTTCCGGGCAGCCGATTGGAAAGACCAACGAACCTTCTTTGAGAAGACAATTAGTGATGGCGGGGACTCGGCGCGAATGCGCATCAATCTCGCCACGGTCGATTCGAATGACGGCCGCCTCGATGCGGCGAAGCAACGTTTGCAGCAAGCTTTGGCCACGGAACCGGGACAACCGCTTGCTGTGCTCAATCTCGCGGCCGTGGCACTGAAGCAGAATGATTTCAAGACCGCGCACGAACTGCTGGCTCGTGCGGTCGAGATGCCGCTCGTCGATGCTCAGGCCCACGAAATGATTGCGGTCCTCGCCTTCAAAGAGAAGGGGCAAGTCGATCTGCTTCGCTTGCGCCTCGCCTCTCGTACCGGCCCGCCGCAGTGGGCCATTGAAAAGCGCTATATCAAGGTTCTCGCGGAATCGGGCGATGTGAATCGCGCGATCGCGGAGCTTCAGACCTGCCTGCAAACACAGTGGTACCGTTCGGAATCATGGGAGTTGTTGGGCGAACTCCTGGCGAAAACAAACCACAAGGCCGAGACCGCGCGTGCCTACGCGCAAGCCGAAGCCTACGACGTTCACATCGCCGCGCGACCGAAGGTCCTCTGATTCACACCTGCGCGTTCCCCCCCGCCACGGCGATCTCGTCGACAAATCGTGGCAGGTAGCGCTCTGCTTTGATCTCGCCCACGCCCCGAATCGTTCGGCCTGCCGAGACGCTCTGCGGCTTTAGCCGCGCGAAGGCGCGCAAGGTCTCATCGGAGAAAATCACGTAAGCTGGGACATTTCCGTTCTCGCGCGCCAGATCGCGTCGGACCATTTTTAGCCGTTCAAACAAGGCGTGATCGAAAGGAGCCAGCGCGTCCAAACCGCCACTGCCGCGGGCCTTCTTGCGAGGATTGTTCTGGCTCTGCCCAGCCGTCGCTTCCTCCGGCCAATGGAGCTGATAATCGATGCGGCCCTTCATCACCTCTTCGCCCCATGAAGTGAGCGTGAGCGTCGGATATTCCCCGCTTGAGGTCACCAGCATTTCGCCATTTTGCAGATCCCGAAACAGCTGGTTCAGGTACGCGACACCTTGCGCCCTGAGCAAACCGTAGGTGGAAAGTTCGTCGAGTCGCGCGTCCAGAATTTCCCGTGAGCGGCTGCCGACAAGCGTCTGCACGATCCGGCCCCGCCCGAAACGCGCAGTCCAGCCCGTTTTGGTCCGAAGCGACATCCGTGCCACTCCACTAAGCGCTTTCCGAACGATGATCGCTTCCTGTTCGTTAGGCGGCCGCGCTGGTCCGGCGCTTTCGAGGCAAACGTCGCAATTGCCGCAGCGCTCCGGGCTGGGTTCGCCAAAATAGCGCAGGATTGCCTGCTGGCGACATTGCCGGGCATAGGCGAAATCCACGATTCGCTTCAGCTTGGCCCGATCGCGGCGTTCTTTTTCGGCAAGTTTCGCGGTGTCGATGCGAAGGTGAGTGCCGCCCACGCTGGGCTGGAGGAGGCGTGTGCCTCGCACGCGGCGGCCCGGCACATCGAATCGATCGATATAGCCTTCGCGATCCAGAACGTGGAGCGCGGCGCCGACCATCATGTCGTTGGCGTTATCACCAACTCGCGCGGCGAGATCACGCAATGAAAGATGGACCTCCCGGTGCGGGTCCGCATCCTTGCGCAAGGCCTCGTAGGTTTTCGCGATAAAGGCGGGCGGAGGGTTGCTTCCTTCGAGGAAAAACTCCTGCACTCGAGTGTCGGCGTGGTTGAAGAAAAGCTCGCAGGTCGCCGCTTCGCCGTCGCGTCCCGCGCGCCCCGCTTCCTGGTAATAAGCTTCCACACTTCCCGGGACTTCGAAGTGTGCGACGAAACGGATGTCGGGGCGGTCAATTCCCATCCCGAACGCATTCGTCGCGACGACGACATCGCAGGCCCGCGACATGAAGGCGTCCTGCGCGCGGCTCCGTTCCTCTTCCGCCATTCCTCCGTGGTAAAGGATACTCGAAACCATCGCCGACTGCAGGGCAGCCGCGACAATTTCGGCGCGCTTGCGAGTAGCGCAGTAAACAATGCCGGTCCGGTTTTCCCGGATCAGCTCCAGCAGTCGCGCCAGCTTCTCCGACTCGTTGGCCATCTGCCTAACGACTAATTTAAGGTTGGGCCGGGCGAAGCCGGCGATAAACTCGCGAGGTTCGCGCAAATCGAGGTGCGTGAGAATATCGCGTCGCACCTCCGGTGTCGCAGTCGCAGTGAATGCCGCCACCTGCGGGCGACCGAGTGCTTCCAGGACAACGTTCAGCCGAAAGTAATCGGGACGGAAATCATGTCCCCACATGGAGAGGCAATGCGCTTCGTCCACGGCAAAGAGCGCAATCGTGGTCTCACCGAGCGCCCGGACAAAGGCCGCGCTGCGGAAGCGTTCCGGCGCGACGTAGACCATTTTGAATTCGCCGCGGCCGAGAGCGGCAATTCGCTCTCGCTGGGCCTCCACGCCTAACGAGCTATTGATCAAGGTCGCCGCGATGCCGCGTCGTTGTAGTGCATCGACCTGGTCTTTCATCAGCGCGATGAGCGGCGAGACAACGATCGTCACCCCCTCCAGGATGAGCGCCGGCAACTGGTAGCAGAGCGATTTTCCCCCACCCGTAGGCATCACCACCAGAGCATCATTGCCAGCGACGATTGTCTCGATCACTTCCTCCTGCGCGTCGAGGAACTCGCGAAATCCGAAATATTTTTCGAGCACCCCGTGCGAAGTCATCAACCGGCACTTTGCCGGAAAGAGCGGTCGTCGACAAGCGACGCCTTCGTCGTTAGGCGGCCATTTGACCGATTGCGCAAGGAAATGAATCGCGCGAAGTCCGGCGCTTCCACGTCCGCCGCGGGTTTGGTTAACGAACCATCTTAGAGCGACGGCTGAATAACGCTTTGTCGCTCTCCGTCAGTTCTACCACTTATGAAAAAATCCATCCTATTCGGAGCAACCGTGGCGCTCGCGGGTCTCGCCATTGCTCCGGCCCACGCACAGACCCAGTCGTCCTCCACGACGACAACCACCAGCAGCTACATGCCCACCAGCACCGTGATCGGTTCCAAAGTCCGCACGGCGAATGGTGAGGAAGTCGGCGAGATCAAAGACGTCGTGCTCGATCGCGAGACCGGTTGCATGGCTTACACAGTGCTCTCGACCGGCGGAACGGCTAGCGGCGGAGCGGGCAGCAGCCGCGTTACGCGCACCAGCAAAACCGTCGCTGTCCCATGGACCGTTTTCAGCCCCGGCAGCGAGGCCCGGACTTACACCGTCCGCGTCGATCGGGAACGTATTTACAATGCGCCCGTTTGGGAAGTCAGCCGCGTCGACGAATACAGCCGCCCTGATTACATCAACAACGTTTATGGCTACTATGGCGTGCAGCCGAGCTTTGGCGTCGGCGCCACAATCGGCGTCGGAGGCGGGGCTCGCCCAGGCTACAACACCAATGCGCAGACTACTGGCACCGGTTTCGGGGCTTCGACTGGGGCAACCGCTTCGCCGGCCGCAACTCTCTCGGCAAGTGTGAGCGCGTCGCCTAGTGCGACGGCTTCGATGACCGCAACCCCAACTGCACCCGCCCCCGTACCCGCTTCACCAAGCGCAAGCGCGTCCGCGACTGCGAGCTCCGCGCCCTATGCAAAACCGAGCCCAAGCGCATCGGTTTCCAGAAGCTCGATGGCTAAGCCCTCCACCAGCGCGACCGCGTCGGGTATCTCCGCCGGCAGCTCAGTAAGCGGTTCGACCGGTACTGAAACCGGGACGAGCGGCACCGCAACGGACGCTTCAGTGTCCGGCGCGACGAAGAGTTCGGCGGCTGAGTCGACGACGACCAGTACGACCACCGGTTCAAAGCGCGAAGGCAAGGGCGAGAAAAAAGGCCACAAGCACGAGGGCGACAAGACCGATAAGTCCTCGGGTTCCAGCTCTGAGGCGAGCCCGGCTCCGACCGAACCCTAAATTGAAACAGGCGGAACTTTCCGCCAAAGTCGACTAACGAAGAGCAGGAGTGGCCGGTGCCGCTCCTGCTTTTTCGTTTTTCTACAGCGACCGCTCGCTCTCCGTCGCCGCTTCGACCGCTGCGGTGTCTCCGGGCAGATATTTCATTCCCGCCAGCCAGAGTAGTCCCGAGAGCAACATCATGCCGGACACGACGAGAAACGCGACGTTCATGTTCGTATGGCCACCGATATAGCCGATCGAGGGAAACGCCGCCGCGTCGCCGAGGGTGTGAATGATCAAAATGTTAAGGGCAAACGCCGTCGCCCTGGCCGATGGCAGCGAGACATTCGCGAGAGCGGTATTGGAAGGCCCGGTATTGAGAAAGACAAAAAATACCGCACCGAACATTAGCAGCCAAGCCCACGGGAACGGAGTGTAGAGCATCGCGACGAAAAGCGGGAACGCAGCGAGCATGCCGATGGCCGAGACGAGGAAATAAGCGCCCGCATAGCGGGAACGAAGGCGATCTCCCAGATAGCCGCCCAGAAGCGTCGAAACCAGTCCTGCGACGACAGTGATGCCGCCGAAAACGATCGTCGCCGAGGGCGGTTGAGCGCGATATTGGAGATAGGCCGGTGTCCAAAAAGCGAGGCCACCGAGCGCGAACGTCATCGCCGTGGTGGCGAAGGTATTGACGACGTAGGAGCGCGTGTGCAGGAGCGTCAGGTAATCATTCCATCGCGCGCGGTGTTTGATAGCTCTATCCGTACCCCGCTCCCGCGGGTCGCGCTGGAAAAAGCAGAGCAGGCCGAGCAGTAATCCGGGCGGAGTCACCAGATAGAACGCCCAACGCCAGCCAAGATGGGCGGTGACCAATCCCCCAAGAACATAACCCAGAGCACTGCCGACCGGAATCGCGGCACAGAAAATCGCCAGGATCCGTCCTCGGTTTTCGAGGGGATAAAGATCCGCCAGGATCGTCGGCGCGGCTGGACCGTAACCGCCTTCACCGATCCCGACAAAGATTCGCGTGACGACCAGGAGACCAAAGGTGGCCGCGAGTCCGGATGCGCCGCTCGCCAGGCTCCACAGAATTACGCACGTCCCGATGATTAGCCAGCGCGAGAACCGATCGGAGAGCCAGCCGAGCGCCGGCGCCGCAAGCATGTACGTCACTAGGAAGACCATGCCCAGAGCGCCGGTCTTCGTCATTGCGTTCAGGTCGCCAGGTGAAAAGAACGTCTTCCGGATTTCGGGTTCAACCGCAGAGAGAATCTGGCGATCGATGTAATTAAACAGGTTGATGCCGAGCAGCAGAGCCAGCGCAGCGCGTGCGCCGGGTTTTCGCTCTCGGATAGTGAAGGCCATCGAATTGCCGATTGCAGTAGGCGCTGCGCTGATTGTAAATCCTAAACGATGGCGGGCCCCTCCTTTGCCGAAAGCGCGCTTTATTTCGTCGGCCTGACCATCGGCCGTCTCATCTACCGGGTCCGCGCAATCGGCGCCGAACACCTGCCGCCGAGCGGTTTCCTGCTTCTCCCGAATCACATCAGCTGGGTGGATGCGATCGTGCTCCAGCTTGCCTGTCCGCAGCGACGGATCCGCTTTGTGATCGACGATGCATTTTATCGCAATCGTTTCCTCCATCCTTTTTTGCGCGTCGCGGGTTGTATTCCGATCAACTCGCGTCAGGCAAAGCGCGCGATCAAGGCCGCGGCGGAATCAATCCGCGGCGGCGAGATCGTTTGCCTGTTTCCCGAGGGTCAGTTGAGCCGCTCTGGCACGCTCCTCGGTCTGCGTCGCGGCTACGAAGTAATCGCGCGGGAAGCTTGCACCGAAGTAGTGCCTGTCTGGCTGGATCAATTGTGGGGTTCGATCTTTTCGTTTCAGGGTGGGCGGTTCTTTACAAAATTCCCACGGCGAATTCCGTACCGTGTCCTGGTTGCGTTTGGCAGACCGCTCGCGGCCGAGAAAGCCGATCTCGCAACCGTGCGCGAAGAACTGCTAAAATTGGGAGAGCTTTGCTTTGGCCAGCGATCGATTCTCCGGCAGCATCTCGCGCGCGCTTGTCTGCACGGGCTGAAACGCAATCCATTTGCCACCGCCATCATTGATGGATTGGATGGGACCACCCTCTCCCGGGGCAAGCTCCTCGGTCTCGCTGCCGCATTGAGCCGCGAGCTGATTCGCACAAGCTCGGACGCTCGCATCGGCATTGTGCTGCCTCCGGGCAAAGGCGCCGTCGTCGCAAATCTAGCGGTCATTCTGGCGGCCAAAATCCCCGTTGATCTTAACTTCACCAGCTCGCGCGAATCGATCGAATCGGCGATGCGGCAGGCCGGCCTGCGCACGATTGTGTCGGCACGACAACTCGCAAAACGACTCGAGGATTTCCCGTGGACGCCCGAGGTGATATTCCTTGACGAGACCCTGCCGCCAATGAAGCCCGCGATCATCCGATGGTGGCTTCTCTCTCTGTTGCTGCCGTGGCGGTTGCTCGCGCGCTTGCTTGGAATTCCCCATCTCGGCGATCACGCCGAGGCCATGCTTCTTTTCACCAGCGGAAGCTCCGCCGCGCCGAAGGGCGTGCCTCTCAGTCACCGCAACATTCTCGGCAACGTCTCCCAGTTCGCTGTCATGCTCGACGCACGAAAAGACGATCTCGTTCTCGCTTCGTTGCCCTTTTTCCACAGCTTCGGTTGCACGGTCACATTGTGGTATCCCTTGATCGAAGGCATTAGGGTCGTCACCTATCCGACTCCCCTGGATGCGGCGAAGATCGCGGCACTCGTCGAAAAATATGCGGTTACGCTAATGCTTGCGACGCCAACTTTCCTGCGTGCCTATTTGCGGAAAGCCGACGCGCAGCAGCTCCGCACGTTGCGGCTGGTGATCACCGGTGCGGAGAAGCTGCCACTCGAGCTGGCGAAGCTGTTTGAAGAGCGCTTCGGCAAACACGTTTACGAAGGTTATGGACTGACCGAAACCTCCCCGGTTGTAAGTGTGAACCTGCCTGAACCGACAGCGAAACGCGGAGAAGCGGTCCAGCCCTCAAGCCGGCTCGGTTCGACCGGAAAATTAGCGCCTGGCATCGCGGCCGAGATCCGCTCTCCTGAGACCGATCAGAAACTAACTTTGCACGACACAGGGATGCTCTGGCTGCGCGGAGCGAATATTTTCGATGGTTACCTTAACGATCGGGAGCGCTCGCGCGAAGTTCTGCGCGATGGATGGTTCAAGACGGGAGACCTCGGGCGTTTCGATGAGGACGGGTTCCTCTACATTGACGGCCGCATGTCACGATTTTCGAAGATCGGCGGCGAAATGGTGCCGCACGAGGGAGTGGAAGAAAAAACTATCGCAGCTCTGGGACTCGAGAAAAACGAGCGCGTGCTTTGCATCGTCGGAGTACCGGATGAGAGCAGAGGCGAGACCCTTGTTTTGCTGAGCAGCATTCCGATCGATCTGCCATCGCTGCGCGCGAAACTCAGTGACGCCGGCATTCCCAACCTCTGGATTCCGCGCCTCTGTCGCAGGGTCGCGGCAATTCCAGTGCTCGCCTCCGGGAAGCTCGACCTCGCTCGATGCAGGGAACTCGCGAGCCAACGGGAGGATGCGGCGACCCCTCGTTAGGCGGCCGGCCGGCGCAGCACCAAAACAGACGCCGTGAACGTCTGCACCGTTTCGTCCTTCTGATTCCGCGTCAGGTTGCGGATTCGGATGACTCCGCGATCCGGTTTGGAACGGGAAGTTCTCACCTCCATGATCTCGGTTTCGAGGCGAAGCAGATCTCCGGGACGCACTGGCCGTGGCCAGCGGAGTTCGTCCACGCCCAAACCGACCGCTCCACCGGCCAGATTCAAAGGACTAGTCACGAAGAGCCTCATGCTCATGGCGCCCGTGTGCCAGCCGCTCGCCGCAAGCCCGGCGAAGATGCTTTCTCGCGCTGTTCTCGCATCCAGATGAAAGGGCTGGGGATCGAACGCGCGCGCGAATTCCACGATATCGTTTTCCGTCACTCGGAACGTTTCGGTCGACTCAAAACGGTCTCCGACGTGCAAATCTTCGAGATATCGTTCGCTATCCATTCACGGAGCAGCCGGTTTTGGCACAGGCGTCAGTTCCGACATAGAGGAATGCCAGAGGGGAGAGTTGAACTCCCGACCAAGGGCTTATGAGTCCCCTGCTCTACCACTGAGCTACCCTGGCGCGGCGTCAAAGTTGAATGTCGTCACGGCTGTGTCAACGCCGCCGAACGTTTCACCGCTCCGCCTTCTTCAGATAAGGCGCAAGGTCGCCTTCCGTGCCAGAGACCGCCACCATAAAACAGATGCCATTCTCCTGCTTGACCGCACCGGTCCAGCCTTCCTGTTCGACAAATTTCCAACCGCTGAAATTCTGCACCCTTCCATCTTTTGGATTTTTTTCGGCCGGGAAGAGAAAGAACTGCATGTGTTTTTCGGTCACCCAAATTTGCGCGACCCGACGCACCTCGTCGTCGTCGAACACGCGGCAACCGAGCGTCCGGAAACTCGCGAACTTGGGCGGCACATCGTAATGATCCAGTTGGTGCTTCATGAAAAAGAAATCGCCCAGCGCGCCGGCGTCGGTCTTGACGGGATCGAGCAACACAGAACGTGTTGAGCTCGCCACGGTAAGCAGTTTTCTCGCATTCGCCGCGTCGGGAAAATCGCGCATATGCTCGTGCACGCGATAGCCGAAAATGCCGGTAATGACCGCCACCGCGAAGGCCACTGCGAGGACTGCGGGATTGAAGGCAAAGGAGCGCCAGCTGCGTTTCGCGACCGGCACCAAATTTTCGTTTGCGAACCACTCGGCCACTTCGGGCGCGACCGGAATCGTTTGCACCAGGAGTGCGACCGCACGATCGAACCCCTCCTGTAGCGCAAATTCGGGCGCACGTTTTCCCTGTCGCGTGCGCTGCACTGCAGACCGCGTTGCCCGATCGACCGATGGTTTGTCGGTGATCGGCGCGCATTGGGCCAGCGCACGTCGCATTCGGGCGCGTTGGAAAACGCTCATGCCTCCTCCTCGTGGGGAATTGTGGCGTCCAGCCACGCTTGAAACTGCCGCCGCGCACTCGCGACCAAACGTGCGAGCTCCGGCACTTTCATTTCCAGGAGCGACAACATCTCCCTGGGCGCAAACTCGTCGATGTAGTAGAACGCGAGCGCGCTGCGCTGCGGTTCCGGCGCCGCGGAGATCCAGATCGCGAGCTGTTCAGCATCGAGCCGCGCAATCCGGGCGGGAGCGGAAGGGGAAATCTCGCGCTCGTCCAGCTCCAGCGCCTCGGCCTGAAGATCTTCTTCCATCGCGCGAAGGCAACGCCCGCGCGCATCGCGGAAAAACCAGAGGCGATCCGAGGCAGCGTCTCCTCGTGCGGCTCGCATGGCCGCTTCGCGAACTGTCGCCTGGAAAACATCCTGCGCTTTCGCCGCGTCGCCGGTCATGAGAAAACAAAACCGGTAGAGCTGCGGGAGATTTCGATTCGAGACGGCCACGCGAGAATGTTCGGAGCGAAAATCTTACGCGCCTCGGGTTCGACAACAAGCGGCGGTTACGCTGAGAGTGAATTACGAGAGGCTCGCGAGCGAATGCAGCCGGCGCGCGACTTCTTCAGCGTTTTCGCGGCTATTGAAGGCGGAGATGCGAAAATACCCCTCGCCTTGCGCGCCAAAGCCGCTCCCGGGAGTGATGACAACGTTTAGTTTGTGCAGCATCCGGTCGAACATCTCCCAGCTTGTGAGGCCGTCAGGCGTCTTTACCCAAATGTAAGGCGCGTGCCTTCCGCCGAACACGTTCAATCCGGCAGCAGCCGCTGCCTCGCGCAGAATTCGCGCGTTCCCCATGTAATGCTCGATCAAGGCGCGCACCTGCTCGCGGCCTTCGGCGCTGTAAAGCGCTTCGGCTCCGCGCTGCACCGGATAACTGACGCTATTTGCCTTGGTGCTCCAGCGTCGATGCCACAAGGAATGGAGCGGCAAACGTCGGCCGTCTTCCGTTTGCGCCTCTAAACTCCTGGGCATCACCGTAAACCCACAACGCACGCCGGTGAATCCACCGGTCTTCGAAAAACTGCGGAACTCAATCGCGCACTCCCGCCCACCCGGAATCTCAAAGATCGAACGCGGAATCTCCGCGTCGCTGATATAGGCTTCGTAGGCGGCGTCGTAGAGCAGTATTGCGCGATGTTCCCGCGCG
>JBDTYN010000166.1:0-3854 GCA_040005675.1 Chthoniobacterales bacterium | reverse complement strand
CCAATGGCAAGGCAGCCGGAGACGTTTACCGCGAGAGTGCCCCAGGGAAATGTTTCTCCGAACCGGCGTCCGACGATCCCGGAAAGCCAGTAACGCAGGACGCTGCCAAGCGCGCCGCCGCCGGCGACAAGAAGGTAGCTCAGGCGATTCACGTTTTATGTTCTATAGCAATCCCGAGCTTTTGTTTTGCACGGGCGAAAATCCCGTTGCCATCCACGTCGAAACTCCATTGCACGGGATAGCGACTAGAAGCCTGAAGGTGCAAGTCGATTTCGTTACGGCACGGAAGGTTGCGAACTGTGTTCATCAGAACATATTGAGTTCCGAGAGGAAGCGGGTGCGTATCTCGTTCAATCATATGGATCTTCAGACCAAACTTGCCATTCTTGCCGACGCCGCCAAGTACGATGCTTCGTGTGCGAGCAGCGGCACGACGCAAAGAAATTCGCGTGCCGGCGGTCTCGGCTCCACCACAGCGAGTGGCATTTGCCATAGTTACACGCCCGACGGGCGCTGCGTGTCGCTTCTGAAAATTCTACTGACCAACTATTGCACCTACGATTGTCTCTACTGCATAAACCGTATTTCGAGCGATGTGCCGCGCGCCCGTTTTACCGTCGAGGAAGTGGTGCGGCTAACGCTGGATTTCTATCGACGCAATTACATCGAGGGTCTGTTCCTCAGTTCCGGGATCATTCGTAATCCCGATTACACCATGGAGCAGGTGGTCGCCGTCGCGCGCACCTTGCGCGTGGAACGTCAATTCCGCGGATACATTCATCTCAAAACCATTCCCGAAGCATCGCCTGAGTTGATTGCGGAAGCCGGTCGCTGGGCTGATCGGATCAGCATCAACATTGAACTGCCGACGAAAACCGACGTCGAGAAGCTGGCCCCGCAGAAAAGTTTCGAAAACACACAGGTCGCCATGGGTGTCATCGCGCGACGCATAGACGACGCAAAGGCGGAACAAAGGGAGAATAAAGCCGCCGCCGCATTCGCTCCTGCCGGGCAAAGCACACAAATGATCGTCGGTGCCACGGATGCTTCCGACGCGACCATTCTCGGGCAGGCGTCCACACTCTATGCCCGGCAGAAATTAAAACGCGTTTACTACTCGGCTTTTAGTCCGATCCCGGATGCCTCCAGTAAATTGCCGCTGGTCGCGCCGCCGCTGGTGCGCGAACACCGTCTTTATCAGGCCGATTGGCTAGTGCGCTTCTACGGTTTCAACGTGGCCGAACTTACGACGCCGGCAGCACCGAACCTTGATCTGACAATTGATCCGAAACTTGCCTGGGCATTGCGTAATCGGCACCTGTTTCCTGTCGATTTAAACAAAGCGTCGCGAGCTCTTCTCCTGCGCGTCCCTGGCCTCGGGACAAAATCGGTGGAGCGAATTCTGAAGATCCGCCGCTGGCATAAGTTGCGTTTTGAAGATCTCCCGCGGCTCCATCTGCCAATGAGGAAGCTCTTGCCGTTCATTCTGGCCGCGGATCACTACCGCCCGGCTCTTGCGATCGATCGCGATGATTTAGCTGAACGCTTTCTCGCGCCTTCAAAACAACTCGATTTGTTTCCGTTCCAGCGATCAGTCATGACGGGACAGTTATGAGGGTAGAGTGGGCAGCTCCGCTTACCGACCCGCCGCAGCGCGGCATGCCCGCCACGATGCTGCAGATTAGCTTCCTTCCAAAATTTGAGAGCTGGCAAAGAGTCGCGCGTTCCGCCTTGCAGCGTGACCTCCCGCCAGAGGCAATCGTCTGGGAAGAATTGGCGGGTGAGGAGCCAGCACTCGGGTTGTTCGACGAGGTCGGAGACAAAACCGAAAACGCCGCTCGCAAGTCGGCATTTCAAGTTCCAAAGAAGTTTCTCGACCTCGCGCGGGCGATCCTCTTGCACCGTGATGAAAGGCGCTGGGCCCTGCTTTACCGACTGGTCTGGAGGCTGACACACGGGGAGCCTAAACTGCTCGAAATTTCTGTCGATCGCGACGTGGCGCTGGCCACAGATTTTCAGAAGGCGATTCGCCGCGACATCCACAAGATGCGCGCCTTTGTGCGCTTCCGTGAGATCGAGCACGAGGACGAGAAGTGGTTCGTGGCCTGGTTCGAGCCGGCGCATCACATCGTGGAGCATAACGCGCAGTTTTTCGTCGATCGTTTCGCCTCCATGCGGTGGTCGATTCTGACGCCGGATCGCTGTGCGCATTGGGACGCGAGTGAGCTGACATTAACCGGCGGAGTTGATAAATCGCAGGCACCGACGAACGACGACGTGGAAGCGCTTTGGCTCACCTATTACGCGAATATTTTCAACCCGGGTCGCGTAAAGGTGCACGCAATGCAGACGGAGATGCCGAAGAAATACTGGAGCAATTTACCTGAAGCGGTGCTGATCCCGTCGCTCGTGCAGGAAGCGCCGCCACGAGTCGAAGAGATGGTGAAGAAAAGCGTTTCAAAAACAGCGGATGCCGATGAAGGCGAGTGGCGCTCCGCACCTGTGCCCGAGACAAACGATCTCGATAAAGTCTCGGCGGCGGCGAAGGCGTGCAGAGCGTGTCACTTGTATAAACGGGGCACACAGACAGTTTTCGGGGAAGGGCCAAAACGTGCCACGCTAATGATGCTTGGCGAGCAGCCGGGCGATCAGGAAGATCTTGCCGGAAAACCCTTCGTAGGTCCGGCGGGAAAACTACTCGACCGCGCTCTCGCAGACGCTGGCATCGACCGCGCCGAAGTTTACGTCACCAATACGGTAAAGCATTTTAAATGGGAACCCCGCGGCAAACGCCGGATTCATCAGAAACCGAATTCGCGGGAGATCGCTGCCTGCCGGCCCTGGATGGAAACGGAGTTGCGAATCGTGCAACCGAGAGTGCTTGTCTGCCTCGGTTCAACGGCGGCGCAGGCGATTTTTGGCAGCGCCTTTCGCGTCACCCGCGAACGCGGCAAGGTTCTCAAGTCAGAGTTCGCGCCACAGGTCGTGGCAACCGTGCATCCCTCATCTCTTCTGAGGCAGCCGGACGAAGATTCGCGTGCCCTGGAGTACGCCCTCTTCGTGGCCGATTTGCGCGTGGCGCTAAAGTCCGCGTCCGAAAACTAAAGCTCGCCGCAGGTTTGCTGGGTGGGTTTTTGCGAGGATCGCAGGACGTTCGAGAACTACAGGTCGATTCCCATTGGGAGCGCACCCGTAACATCCTCCCAACCGTTACGCAGCCAAAAGGAGTGACCAGCGGCGTTGTCGTCCGCCACCAGGATAATCGCACGCTTTAGGCCGGCTTCGCGCAGACCCCGCACGCACTCCTGGAGGAGGCGCTGGCCGATTCCCTTGCTCTGATAAGCCGGTGCTACGGCGAGGTGATAAATCAGCCCACGGCGTCCGTCATGACCGCAGAGCACCGCGCCCACAATCATCTTTCCTTCTTCCGCCACTCGACTGAGTTTAGGATTGCGTGACAGGTAACCCTCGACTTCCATTCTGGAATCGCCTTCAGCAACCTCGACGCCATCAACCTGTCTCCAAACGGCAAGTGCGCCGTCGAAATCGGAGATACAAAACGCTCTGGTGGATACGCTCGATGGCATTGGTGACCGGATGCAGAGACGTGAAGATTGCTAGAGCGAGCGAATGTGACGAGGCAGGCGTCTTTTCGACGCTAGAACATGGCGAGTAGCAGCACGAGGCAATTTCTCTATCACTTCACAAAGCGGCCATCATGCTTCACCTGCCTTGAGCCGATCACGCCCTGCGAGGCCTCGCGCGCTTGATCCTCCAAGTTGAAAACTGCAGCGTTAACGCTACGCTGTCGCCGCAGTTTTCGGGGGTATAGCTCAGTTGGTAGAGCGCGTCGT
>JBDTYN010000165.1:0-6818 GCA_040005675.1 Chthoniobacterales bacterium | reverse complement strand
TCCAGGATCTACAGACGGCGCAGGCGGTTGACGCGCGATTTCTCTTTCTCACGACCAAAACTGACCGGCCTTACTGGGATGCCCACTTTCACGCGGGCGATTTTCTCGTCTTCGGGCGCGAAACGAAGGGCCTGCCCGAATCGCTCCTACAGGCAAATCCGCAGTCGGTCCTGACGATTCCGATGCGAGGAACGCGCAGTTTGAATCTCGCCACCGCGGTGGCCATCGTGCTTTTTGAAGCGCAACGGCAGCAGCACTTCAGGAGTTGAATAAGTAGCGGCAAGTCGTTGTCGAACAATCAGGTACCATATGAAACCACCCCTCCT
Organism: Chthoniobacterales bacterium; assembly: GCA_040005675.1. Lineage (GTDB taxonomy): Bacteria > Verrucomicrobiota > Verrucomicrobiia > Chthoniobacterales > UBA10450 > JACCXL01. The sequence continues at coordinate 6,492 of JBDTYN010000165.1, read as the reverse complement.
CCTCGCTCTTGTTCTCGTTTTCATGGGGACGCCAGCCGTCCGTGCCCAGGACGATTCAGATAAACCCGTCACCCGGCAGGCGGCGAAGGCTGCGGCGGCAGAGAGCCGGGGAGCTCACCAAGCCAACAAGCCTACCCCAGGCGTTTCGCAGAATGCGAACCCGCGAGCGCAGCGACCAGGCGCGGCAAATATCTCGAGCCGCGATGGCTCCTCTCAACCGCGTCAGAGTAGCCGTGTTCTCTATCCGAATAGCAGCGGTACAATTGACATGAATCGCAGCCGCACCGTACCTCGGCCCGGCAGAGTGGGCGCGGTCGCGCCGCTCGGCAGCACTCGCGATGTGCAACTGCGCCCGGATGGGTCCAGGCCGCATCATCTTGATCTCACCCCCGAAGAACGCGCCGCGCGTCGCGCCGCAAATCAGGAGCAAATCCAACGAATCAATCGGAATGGCTTTGCGGACGCGTGCCGCCGTTGGGACCGACAGCATCATGATCGGAATTGGTGGAGGCAGCATTGCCCCCGCATTATTCTAATCGGTGGCGGCTATTATTTCTGGAATTCGGGTTATTGGTATCCGGCCTTGGGCTACGACCTGAGCTACAGTTACTATCCCTATGAGGGTCCAATCTATGCCTACAATGATCTGCCGCCGGACCAGGTCGTCTCCAATGTGCAGGAAGCGCTCCAGCAGGATGGCTACTACGATGGCTACATCGACGGCGAGCTCGGACCCCAAACGCGGGTGGCCCTGGCTCGATACCAGCGCGACAAAGGCCTTGTCGTCACCTCGGCGATCGACGAACCGACCCTGGCGTCACTCGGTATGCTCTAGCGAAGGTGCGAAATCCTCGCGCATTGCTGATTTAAAATCGAGTGTCGGCTGGGGTTCGGGGCCCTCACCGGATTGAGCGCAACGCGCCTGTAGTAACAAAAGACATCGCGCGACTGATCTCGAGTCGGGGATCGTTCACTTGTGCTTCATGCTGCGCTGCGTCAGATAGTCGGCAGCAACGATGGCTTGTATCGACACTTCGCCACAGCTCGTCGCGCGTGACTTGCGCCGTTCGTTTCGCATCGGGTCGCGGCGTATCGAAGTATTGCGCGGGATCTCGCTCGAGGTGGCGTCAGGAGAGGCGGTTTTTCTATGCGGCGCTTCCGGCGCGGGCAAAACGACGTTGCTTTACACTCTGGCCGGACTGGAGCGTCCGGAAGCTGGCACGGTCGAGTTCGAGGGTCGCCGGCTTTATAACGGCAGCGCGTCCTCGCAAGCGAAGTTGCGGAACGAAAGGATGGGCTTCGTCTTTCAGGGATATTTCCTGCTGCCCGAGCTTACTGCGCTGGAGAACGTCATGCTGCCGGCGCTGGTGGCGGGAAAGCGCGAGAGAGAAGCGGCGGAGGCGAATCTGCGCGCCGTGGGGCTGGGCGATCGGACTCAGCACTTGCCGGCGGAATTGTCTGGCGGTGAGCAGCAGCGGGTCGCAATCGCGCGCGCGCTGACGAACGATCCGGACATAATTTTTGCTGATGAACCCACCGGCAACCTCGATTCCAAAACCGGCGACGCCATCATGGATCTGCTGCTGAATGTCGCCGGGGCGCGCAAGAAAACGCTGCTTGTCGTGACGCACGACCATCGCCTCGCCGAACGGGGTGACCGGCGATTGCAGATTGTCGATGGATTGCTGCAATGACCTCATTCGGGTATTTGCCGCTTGAATTGACTCCTGAACAGCCGAACGTTTTTTTGTGCTTACAAAAAACTCGGGCGGCGAGGAGCTGGTGATGGAAAAACCGAAGAACCGCAAAACAGTCCCCGCGCCGGCAGTGAAGCCTGCGACGGAAGGGGGTTCTGCCACCTCGAAACCGAAAGCGAAGGTTTCGCAGATTTACATCGACGGTGAGATGTTCCCGGAGAATGACGCCAAAATATCCGTCTTCGATCACGGCTTGCTTTACGGCGACGGCATCTTCGAAGGGATCCGCTTTTATAACGGGCGTGTCTTCCGACTCGAGGAGCACCTCAATCGATTGTGGGATTCGGCTCGCTCGATTTGTCTCGAAATCCCAATGACCCCGGCGAAAATGACCGAGGCGTTGCTTGAGACAGTCCGGCGTAACGATTTGCGTGATGGCTACGTGCGGCTGGTTGTGACTCGCGGCGTCGGCAATCTCGGCCTTAATCCCGCGCAGTGTAAGCGCCCCAGCGTAATCATTATTGTGGCCACGATCGCCTTGTATCCGGAAGAGATTTACCGGAATGGCCTGACGGTGGTGACCTGCGCGACGCGTCGGATGAGCCAAGCCGCTGTGAATCCCGCGGTCAAGTCACTGAATTATCTGAACAACGTGCTGGCGCGGATCGAAGCGAATATCGCCGGCGCTGACGAGGCACTGATGTTGAACGAAGCTGGTAACGTGGCGGAGTGCACGGCCGACAACGTGTTCATTATCAAACGTGGACAAATTTTCACGCCACCGATCACGGCGGGGGCGTTGCGCGGGATTACCCGGTCGGTCGTATTCGATATCGCGGCCGAGCTCGGGTTGAAGATTTCGGAAACGGACATCACGCGCCATGATGTGTTCATCGCCGACGAATGTTTCCTGACCGGCACGGCGGCGGAAATCATTCCGGTGATCAAAGCGGACGGACGCTTGATTGGGACCGGCAAGCCGGGATCGATCAGCGCGCGGATGATTGCCCGTTTCCGAGAACTGACGCGCGAATCCGGGACGCCCATCTTTGCGTAACCTCCGGCAAGGCAGAGTCGGCGCGGAAGGTGCTCAAGAATGGCCTCCCCTTGAATGTTTCGACCGGTTTGTGGTCTAATTTACGGAAATGTTGTGCGACGTTTGCAAATGCAATGATGCGACAGTTTTCCTGACGCAAATTCTCGAAGGCAAAATGCAGAAGGTGAACCTTTGCGATGCCTGTTCAAAAGAGAAAGGCGTGCAGGATCCGACGGGCTTCGCGCTGGCCGATTTATTGCTGGGTATTGGCGCGGCCGAGGAGATCGAGAAGGGTGCGTCGAGCCAGAGGTGTCCGGTGTGTGGTTTCACACAGGCGGACTTCAAGAAAACGGGCCGTCTGGGGTGCAGCACATGCTACCTGACGTTTAGTGAAGGCCTCGGATCTCTGCTCAAAGCCATGCACAAGGGGACGGAACACGTTGGCAAACTGCCACAGCGGGCCCATCGGGCGGTCGAGCTGAGCGATCGGATGCGCCATCTCGCGGCGAATTTACAGAAGGCTGTCGCGGAGGAGAATTATGAAACCGCAGCTTCGCTGCGCGACCAGATCAAGCAGTTGGAGCATGAGCTTGCTACCTAGCCGATGAAATTTTCCCAAGTCATGGCGACCGGCGGAGAGTGGCTCCGCGGAGAAGGCCCGCATCACCAGATTGTTATCAGCAGTCGCGTCCGACTGGCCCGTAATCTGCGCAATCGTGCCTTTCCGGGCTGGGCGAAAAAGGCCGAGCGCACGCTGGTGCTGGAGTACATCAAACCCCGCGTGGAGGAGTTGCCCGAGATGCAGGATTCGTTTTCTGAATTGCTCCAGGACCTCTCGGCGCTGGAGAAACAAGTTCTGGTCGAGCGTCACCTGATCAGCCGCGAACACGCTGCAAAAAGCGTGGGCAGCGCGGTCGTGATGAATCGGCGGCAAACGTTGAGCATCATGGTGAACGAGGAAGATCACTTGCGGATGCAATCGATTCGCTCCGGGCTGCAACTCAAGAGCGCCTTCAAGCTGGTCGATAAAGTCGATAGCACACTGGAAGGGAAACTCGATTTCGCCTACGACCCGCGGCTTGGTTACCTGACCGCTTGCCCGACTAACGTCGGCACAGGCATGCGCGCCTCAGCCATGCTGCACCTGCCGGGGCTGGTCTTAAGTGAGTTGATCAACCAGGTCATCCAGGCGGTTAACAAGATTGGCCTGGCTGTTCGCGGGCTCTACGGCGAAGGCACCGAAGCGATGGGAAATCTCTTCCAGATTTCGAATCAGACGACGCTGGGCGAAAAGGAAGAAGAGATCATCAATCGGCTCAGCAAGGTGATCGAGACAATCATTGAAAAAGAGCACGACGCGCGACAGATGTTGATCCAGAAAAAATCGAACACTCTCTGGGATCAGATCGGTCGCGCGTATGGCGTCCTCACCTTCGCGCATGCGATGACCTCGAAAGAAGCGCTCAATTTGCTTTCCGTCATCAAACTCGGCGTGGATCTGGGCGTTTTCCCCGAGGATCGCCAACTGCCGATAGACGAGTTGTTCATCGACACGCAACCGGCGCACTTGCAGAACAGCTCTCAGCAGAAGCTGAACGCCGAGGAACGCGACCAATTGCGGGCGCAAATCATCCGCGAACGTTTGAAAGTCTTCCCTAAACCTGATATCAGTAAAATGGCGCGGGACTCGGAGAATGGCTCAACCCCGGAGCCGCAAAACCATGAATAATTTTACGCCGCGCGCCCAGCAGGTGCTGGCCCTCGCTCGCAAAGAAGCGGACCGCTTCAACCATAATTACGTCGGCACCGAGCATCTCCTGCTCGGCCTGATCAAGCTCGGCCAGGGCGTTGCGGTCAACGTCCTGCAGAAAATGGGTCTCGATCTGGAGACGGTGCGGATGGAAGTCGAGAAGCAGGTTGGCTCGGGCCCCGAAACCAAGATGGTCGGCAACATCCCCTATACGCCGCGGGTGAAAAAAGTCCTCGCGCTCGCGGGGAAGGAAGCAAAGGCCCTCAATCATTCGTATGTCGGGACGGAGCATATTTTGCTCGGACTGCTGCGCGAGGGTGAAGGCGTGGCGGCCCGCGTGCTGAAAAGCCTGGAAGTCGATATCGAGCGAACGCGCAACGAGATCCTGAAGGAACTTGACCCGAATTTCACGCCCCCGGAATCAGACCAGGAAAACGGAGGTGGCGAAGCGTCGACCTCGAAGAAGGATGTGAAGACGCCAGCACTGCGCGCGTTTGGCCGGGATCTGACGGAACTCGCGAAAAAGGGCGAGCTCGATCCTGTCGTCGGGCGACAGGATGAAATTGAGCGCGTCATTCAGGTGCTCTGCCGACGCACGAAGAACAATCCGGTGCTGCTGGGCGAAGCAGGCGTCGGGAAAACGGCGATTGCCGAAGGATTAGCCCAGGAAATTTCCAGCGGCAACGTGCCTGAGTTGCTCCGCGACAAAAAAGTCATCACTCTCGACCTGGCATTGATGGTGGCCGGGACGAAGTATCGCGGTCAGTTCGAAGAGCGGATCAAAGCGGTCATGGACGAGATTCGCCGGTCGAAAAACGTCATTCTTTTTATCGACGAACTGCACACGATCGTCGGTGCCGGTTCGGCGGAGGGTGCGATGGACGCCTCTAACATCATCAAACCGGCGCTGAGCCGCGGAGAATTACAGTGCATCGGTGCCACGACCCTGAACGAGTACCGCAAATACATCGAGAAGGACGCGGCGCTCGAACGCCGCTTCCAGACCGTGAAGGTCGATGCGCCGACAGTTGAGGAGGCGATCCTGATTTTGAAAGGTCTCCGACCGAAATACGAGGCGCATCATAAGGCAAAGTTGACCGATGAGGCGCTCGAAACAGCGGTTAGACTTTCCGATCGATATATCACCGGCCGCTTCCTTCCCGATAAAGCAATCGACGTGATGGACGAAGCCGGCTCACGGGCGCGAATCAACGCGATGACGCGTCCGCCGGACGTGAAGGAGATCGAGAAGGAGATCGAGACAATTCGCGTTGATAAAGAGGCTGCGATCAAAGCCCAGGATTTCGAGAAAGCCGCTTCGCTCCGCGACAGTGAAAAACAGACGAAGGAGAAGCTCGAAGCGATTTTGACACACTGGCGGGAAGAGCGGGAAGAGAAAGAAGTCCTGGTGACGGCGGATGACATGATGCACATCATCTCGAAGGTAACGGGTGTGCCGCTTCAGAAAATGGAGCAGAAGGAAACTGAGAAGCTCCTTCAGATGGAGGAGGAGCTGAAGGGCAAGGTCATCGGCCAGGATGAGGCGGTGGTGGCGATTTCAAAAGCGCTCCGGCGCAGTCGCGCCGATCTAAAGGATCCGCGACGCCCGATTGGCTCTTTCATTTTTCTCGGCCCGACTGGTGTCGGAAAAACGTTTCTCGCTCAAACGCTCGCCGAATTCATGTTCGGCGATCGCGATGCGTTGATTCAGATCGACATGTCGGAGTACATGGAAAAATTTACGGCCTCACGCCTGATCGGTTCTCCCCCGGGATATGTCGGCTACGAAGAAGGCGGCCAGCTTTCGGAGGCGGTCCGGCGCCGGCCTTATTCCGTTGTGCTGTTCGACGAAATCGAAAAGGCGCATCCAGATGTGATGCACTTGCTCCTCCAGATTCTGGAAGACGGCAAGGTCACCGACTCGTTAGGTCGAAAAATAGATTTCCGGAACACTATCATTATCATGACGTCGAACGTCGGCGCGGAAATGCTGAAGCGGAATACCACGA
>JBDTYN010000164.1:0-3704 GCA_040005675.1 Chthoniobacterales bacterium | reverse complement strand
TCCGATTGAGATAATCGAAATCGCTCGTGGTCGAGATGTAGGTGTAGTGGTCGTAACCAACGGTGAGCACTGCTTTGTTTAAATCCCAGAGGACGGAAACACCGGCGGTGTTTTCGAAACGGCCGTAGTCGGCGACGTTACTTAAAGCGACCTGAGCGACTGGGTCCTGTTGCAGGGAAAACCGGTCATGGAAGTTAATCCGGAAATCGCCCACGAAGATGTCGAAAGCGATCTGCGAACCGGGCGAAAGGAGGATACCATTCGTATTGTATTGTGAGTGATCAAGGTAGAACGCGTAGCCGAAGCCGATATCGAGCCGCAGAGTGTTGAGCTGCGTCACGGGCCAGAGCGCGTTCACGTTCATCTGCGGGCGGAAAATAAAATCACCCTGCTGGCCGACTTCCGCGAGATTGATGTTGTCGTTGTATTCCATCCCAATCGTGGAGCTGAGACGAAATTTGATCGGGCCGATCTGCAAATTGTAAGGGACGCGGTCGAGTGATTGACGGCGCGCTTCCGCAGCTGCTTCCCCGGCGAGCGAAGGACGGATGGCGTCCTGTGCCTGCGCCAGCCTTGCAAGGCAAACGAGCGAAAGGAGAGCCACGAGCGCGATCCTTGCCGGAGCGAAGGCCGCTCGGCCGGGGAGAGTTATGTTACGCCTCATAGACAGGGTCGATCGAAATGTAGTTAGCAGATGCAGTACCATGGGAGCGGCATTGAACAGCACGCCGGGCCGTTGGTTTCGTCGTTAGGCAAAACCGCGACCCAATGATCGCCCCGGTGAGCGCGAGTCGTTCTCTGATAAATCGCGGGCAGTTAATGGCGATTGTTTACTGACAGAACGGAATCGCAGCAAGCTAAATCCACCCCGGAAAGCGGCGCCAAACAGCGGCGAATCGCGCTGCTCTGATGGGAGCTTTGGACGGCAGTCGCTGCCGCAGTTCCCACGGACGGCGGTGCCTCGGAAATCGTCAGGCGTGGCCCGCTCTAAGCTTTCAGAGCGGATGCCTATGGACCGCTCCCCTTGCCTGAGCAATGCACGGAATGCCACGCATTTGGCCGCGGTTGCGCTCGTGTCGGTCCTCCTGGCCGGCCCAATCCGTGCACAGAATTTCGCGATCACGATAGCGGCACCGAGCGCTGCAATCCAGGACGAGCCCGTCGATTCGAAAATTATCGCATCAGGGAAGCGCACTGCGACGATTGATTGCATCACGCCAGACGGGCGAATCTCGACAGTCGCGAGCGTCACCGACAAAAATCGGGCGGCCATTGCCTTGCTCAAGGATGACGACACGCTCAGCTGCGCGCTCCCGGAAGGCGAAACGACTTTCATCATCGCGCTGCCGAGCGCGGCCATGCTGGATCGGTTCACATTCGTAAACGAAAATGCCGGCGCGCAGGGCGAGCTGAAAATAGCAGTTTCGAACGATCAGCTGCCGGCGACCAGTTGCCATTGGGTCGACGTCAACGGCAGCGTCGCCTTTGCGCAAAAGCGCCTCTTCAACCTCTCGATGATTGGCGTGGACGCCAGATACGTGAAGCTCTCATTTAATGTGGCAAGGACCGCGCCGATTACCGGCATCGCCGTGCACAGAAACGGCGGTTCCGATCTCGGAAACGAGAAGTCGGCGGATCTGAAGATCGCCGCGGGCGAATTGCTCGCAGACCATTGAGCCATCACTCGCGCTTTCTGCGCGCGCGAGCCGACAGCGGTCTCGGAGACTAATAGCAGATCGCTCCCTCACGACCTCGTTTAAAGTGCCTGATATCCGGCAGCGTCTGACAGGAGGTTTCGGCATCACATGCCGGGAATATGTCCCAGCGCTCGACTGGGTGCCCACCTCCTGCAAAACCTCAAAACGCCGGGGTGAAGCAGGCGATGCAGGGGCATGGAACTAGCTTTTGAAACGGGGCGGTCTCGGCCGACGTGAAACATGCGACTCGCAACCGAAAATCACGGCGCCGGGCTGACCAACCTAGGCGCAAGTCACGACACGCAGTCTTCACCGACCCCCACCAAATCAATCCATGAAAATCAACATTCCAAACCGACCAATCACTCTTCTTCGCGCGAAGAACATTCTGCGGTTATTGCCCGGGCTACGAATGATGCTGTTCGGGATTGGGATGTAAGAAGTGGAGCGCTGAGCTGGCCCCAGGGGCTCGAGACTCTGCTCGGCTACAGCTCCGGGCATGGCGTCGACACCATCGCTTTTTGGCAGAAGCAGCTCCACCCAGACGATCGGGTGCGCACGGCGGCGAGCATTCGCGACGCGCTGACCACGGGGGCCGAGCGTTGGAGCGGAGAGTACCGATTTCGTTGTGCCGACGAATCCTATGTGCTGTTGCTGGAGCGCGCCTGCATTGTGCGCGACGCAACAGGCGAAGCCACGCGTTTCGTCGGCTCGCTCATGGATATCAGCGCGCGCAAACAGCTGCATGATCAGTTCTGTCGTTCGCAAAAGATGGAAGCCTTTGGTCAACTGGCCGGCGGCGTGGCACACGATTTCAATAACTATCTCACCACCATTCTTGGATACAGCGACCTGCTCCTGAACGAACTCGGGGTCAAACACGCGATCGCAAATCACATCGCCGAAATTCGCAAAGCGGCCGGGCGCGCCTCCTCGCTCACTGGCCAGTTGCTTGCGTTTAGCCGCCGACATCCGCTTGCCCCGCGTGTGGTGGAGGTCAATGCGCTGATCACGAACCTGGAGCGCTCTCTGCTCGGGCTGCTCGGTGAAAACATCGCCGTCGAGTGCCATTTGGATCGGACGAAAGAAGGCGTGCACATCCAGGTGGATACGGGCGAGATAACCCAGGTCATCCTCAATCTGGCCGTCAACGCGCGTGATGCGATGCCTGATGGCGGGCGCCTTGTCGTCGAGACAAACCTGTTGACCGTCGTTCACGATGAAGACGTCGACGTGGCGTTCGCAGGGCTCGACCCGGGCGAATACGCCAGTATCAGCCTCACCGATACCGGAGTGGGCATGACCGCGGAAGTGAAAGCTCATTTATTCGAGCCGTTCTTTACGACCAAAGCCGAAACGCACGCGAGCAGCGGCCTCGGCCTGGCGACGAGCTACGGAATCGTACGACAGAGTGGCGGCGGCATCGGGTTCGAGAGCCTAGAAAACAAAGGCGCGACTTTCCGAATTTATCTGCCGCGCGTGCCGGCACCTCCGCCCCCGCCTTACAAGAAACCACGCGCGAAAAAGCTGCCCGTCGGCACCGAAACCATTCTCGTCCTCGAGGATGAAATCAGTGTCCGACATATCTCGGTCCGCGTTCTGCGGAATCTCGGTTACGACGTGATCGAAGCTGCCAACACCGACGACGCGAAGCGCCTGATGGCGGAACGGGGGGACGGAAAAATCCATCTACTCCTGACCGACATGATGTTGCCGCAGATGAGTGGTCGGCGCTTCGCCGGCTGGCTGCGCCAGGTCAGTCCGCACACAAAAATCATCTTCGTTTCCGGCTATCTCGAAGAATCGCTCCGCCACTCCGGCTTGCGCGACGATGAAATGTTCTTCCTTCCAAAACCGTTCGATCCGGAGCAGCTCGCGATCAAGGTGCGCGAAGCGCTCGACTCTTAAGTTCCCCCGCCGGCGCTAAATCGCTATACCATTGCCGGTCTGTCCGGCGCGGTATAAGAAAGCGCGGTGACGACTTTCGCGGACATTGAGGCTGCACGG
>JBDTYN010000163.1:0-10334 GCA_040005675.1 Chthoniobacterales bacterium | reverse complement strand
GCCTGGTAACCGCCGAGCAACAGGAAAGGAAGCAGAACCACGACGACCCAAAGTTTCGCCATTGGCCGGAGCTTCTCTTCCTTCTCCCATCGAAAAAGTTTCGTCGAAATAAATGTACCGATGACGGTCGTTAGGCTCAGCGCGAGGACGGCCTGCCAGTTTTGCATGATGGATTCGCCGCGTTGCAGAATACCGGCCATTCCACTAACCAGATAAGAGGCCGGGATAAATCGCGTGACGATTTGCAGCCAGTCCGGGAAGTAAGTGACCGGGATGGTTATGCCGCTGAGAAACAACATCGCCATGTAGATCGGCTGGATCAGAATGTTGCTTTCCTGAGATGAATTCACGACCGAAGCGATGATTGAACCGAGAGCGCGAAAAGCGAGAGTTCCGAGCGCAACGAAACAGAAAAACGAGAGCAAGTTCGATGGCACTTGCATGTGGTAAAGGCGGTTCGCCAGCACGATGGTGAGGACCACGCTCGGGAGATAGAGGATCACCCCGGTGACGAGCGACGCGACCAGCAGGGGCAGAGGGCTGATCGGCGTCACCTTGTAGCGCCGCAGCACATTCGCCTCGCGGTCCATGACCGCGCGCATCCCCGCGCCGAAAAGGCCGTTGCCGAGGATGCCGAGCGCCACAACCATCGTCACCACCTGAAGCACGGCAGCGCCCTGCTGCGCGTCGCGTATCGTGCCGAAGATGAGAAAGAAAACGAGCGGGAAGAAGTAGTTGAAGAAAATGACAGCGCGATTGCGAAGCGCGAGCTTCAGATCCGTCTGCATGAGCGCGATGTAGGTCTTCATTTGTTAGTCGCGCAGTTTCTTGCCGGTCAGCTCGATGAACACATCCTCGAGCGTCGGGCGATTCAAACGGACGTCGTCGAGCTCGATGGACTGCGCGTCTGTCCATTTCACCATCTCGACCAAAGTTCGTGCTGGCCGCTTCGAGGTGACTTTGATGTGCCGCCGGTCGTTGCTGATGGTCGAACCGATTGCGTCGGTCCATCGGGGCAGAGCTTCATCCCGCCACGGCTGATTCAACGTCATTTCGATGGCGGATTGCGTTGAGCTCTTCTCCTGCAACTCATGCGGCGTGCCCAACGCGATGACTTCGCCCGCATCCACGATCGCGACGCGATCGCAGAGACGCTCGGCTTCTTCGATATAATGGGTGGTCAGCACGATCGTGCGCTTTTCGTCCCGCAATTCCTGCAGGAGATCGCGAATTTCGAGGCGGACCTGCGGATCGAGTCCTGTCGTCGGCTCGTCCAGGAAAAGCAGCTGCGGATCGTTGATCAATGAAAGAGCGAGCGCGAGGCGTTGCTTTTGTCCGCCGGAAAGCGTTGCGTAAAACGCATCTTTCTTGTCCCAAAGCTGGAGACGTTTCAGCAACGCATCACCGTCCACCGTTTTCGAATAGAACGCCGCAAAGAGAGCGAGAGATTCACGCACCCTCATTTTATCGGGCAGATTGGTGGCTTGCAGGCAAACGCCGATGCGATCCTTGAGTTTTTGCTTCTGTCGATCGGGGTCAAAGCCGAGGACTCGGACCTCGCCCGCGGTACGCGGTCGCAGGCCTTCGAGGATTTCGACCGTCGATGTTTTGCCGGCACCGTTGGGGCCGAGAAGACCGAACACTTCACCTGCTCGCACCTCGAAATCGATTCCTTTGATCGCCTCGAGGCTGCCGTACGATTTACGCAATCCGCGAACGTAAATGATGAACTCTTCGGTCATACCCGCGTATGAAGTCGGTCGTCAGTGACGGAGAGTCTGGAGGACACGGCGCGTTCCACGAAGAATCGGCCCGCGCGACAAGAACCCGATGACGATCAATGTGACCGTTGCGCAAGCGTAGGTGAACAGCTCGCCATGCCGCACGTAGAACGTCAGCTTGCCGGCCGTCGGAATAGCAACTTCGCTGCTGAGAATGCCCTCCGTAAACTGGCTCCCGCTGTTGTCCAGGAGCACCTGCGTGATGCGGCCGAATTCATTAATGAAACAGGTCACCCCGGTGTTTGCTGCGCGGACCATGGGTCGGCGCGTCTCGACGCAGCGAAAGACGGCATTTTCGAGATGCTGCCGCGAACCTGCTGAGCGCTGAAACCAGCCGTCGTTTGTCACGTTAGCAAGCAGGTTCGCTCCGCGCAGGACGAACTGCCGGGTCAGCTCGCCGATGGTATCTTCGAAACAAATTAAGGGCGCTACCGCGACCTTCGTGTTCGTCAGGCGAAAAACTGTGAAATCCTTTCCGAAGCCGAAGTCATCCGGGACCTGATCGCCCACGACCTGCGCGAGAAATGGCAGCGTGTGCCGGCCAGGAACGTATTCGCCGAACGGAACGAGATGCACTTTGCGGTAGAGCTGCACGCGCTTGCCTGCTTCGGAAATGAGGAGGGCGGCGTTGTAGACGTTCTTCTCGTCCTCATCGATCGCTCCCAGCAGTAGATCGGCCTTGGCCGATGCGGAGAAATTCATAACGAAGTCGTAGCTCGCCTGATCCTGCAGCACGGGTGCTGGCATCGAACTCTCGGGCCAGACAAGCAGGTCCGGCTGAGCTTGGGAACGCAGAGCATAGTCACTCAGGCGCGAGAATTGATCGAAGATCCCCTGCGCAAATTGCGGACTGAATTTCTGTTCACGCGGAATGTTCGCTTGCACCGCTGTCACGCGCAGCGGGGTGCTCGGCTCGTGCACCACCTGCACAGCGCGCAAGCCATAGGCCATGACGGCCACGACGGCGAGGAGCGTGAGCGTGAAGTCGTAGTGCGGCCGCGTCACTCCCACCTGAGCTTCCAGGATGAAACGACGCACGCTCGTGACCGCGATCACGTTCACCAGTGCGACGAGGAAAGAGAGTCCGCCGACGCCCGTTATTTCCGCGATTTGGATAAGCGGCCACTGCCCATGCAGCGCATGCCCTAGCGTGTTCCAGCCCCAGCCAGAGAAGACGACGCCGCGCAGCATTTCCTGCGTGACCCACGCGGCCGCGAGGACCAACGCAAGTGCCAGATTCCTCGAGGAGTGCAGCCAGGGCGACGTGGCGAGCGGATGCCGTTTCCGCTGCAGCATCAACGCCTTGGCCGGTTTACTCTTTGCGATTTTCTTTGGATCGGCCGGTCGGAGGCGGCCACAAAGCCAGCTCCAGAAGGCAAAGTAGATTCCCATGTACAAGCCGACCAGGACCAACCCTGGAAAGGTGACGGTGATTAACCACGAGAAGACGGACCAAAAAAACGCGACGCCGGCGATGTAGCCGAGCAAGAGATCGCGGAGCCAGCGGCGCTTTGCCCTTCGCCCGGAAAACCAGACCGCGGCGATCAGTGGCGTAAGGGCAATCCAGCAAAGCCACCACTGATCAAACGGCGCGAAGCAACCGGTGCAGAGCAGCCCGGTGGCAATCGCCGCCAGCCACGGCCAGCACCGTAGCGCTTTAAGCAACAACTTCACCGCTAGCTCAACGACGCCGCTCGCGCTTCGAGCGGTCCTGTTCGCGACGGCGGCCTGGATTGACCGCATCCCGAAGATCCTTGGTGTGCGCAGGATTCACACGAAAGAAGCCTTTTTCCACGTCTTCCACGGTCCGCACGTTGACCCTGTTGGTGAGGACGTAATCCGTCGAGATGAGTCCGGCCAGGGTTTCGACGAGCTCGGACTTTTCCATGGCGTCGACGCGCTCCAGCAACAGTTTGCCAAGGATGGGGCTGCCCGAAAGGCCAATCGATTTTAGCAAAGTGATTTCGCCGCCACCGAGCTGAATTTCACGAGCCATGCGCCAGTGTCTGTCGTCGGCGACTTACTGTCGAGCCGGCTCTTGCGCGAGCCGCGCATTCGCGTCGGCTTGCAGCCAGATCCATAGCTTCGTGAGGCGCTGGCTTACCAGCTGTTTAATTTTGTCGAGTTTGTCAGACGTAAGTTTACCGGCGTCGGGTTGTCTTTGCGCAAAGAGGTAATACTTGATCTTCGGCTCCGTGCCCGAACCGCGGACGGCAATCCGCGTTTGATCCTCCAGCTCGAAGATCAGCATTTTCTCTTTCGGGATGACGTCGCCTTCCACATCGCGGATTGTCTCCGTTTCGAAGTTCTTCACGCTCGCGACAGGCGAGCCAAGCATTTCGGCCGGCGGGCTATTGACGTAAGAAGAGAGGAGTCGCTGGATTTTTGCGGCACCCTCCGCGCCTTCAAATGTTATTGCGCCATTCTTCTCCTCGAAGTAGCCGAAGGTCGCATAGACCTCATCGAGCAACCCGTCGATCGTCAATCCGCATGACTTGGCATACGCCGCGACCTCGCAGAACATGATCGTCGCGCCGTTACCGTCTTTGTCGCGGGTGAAATCAGCGCCGCTATAACCATAGCTCTCCTCTCCGCCGAACACGTAATAGCTCGAATACTGGAGTCGGAGGCGACGTGTCTCGGCTTCTGGCATTTTCTGGTAGGGACGGCGCGCATCGCGGTCTACAGGTTGCGCCGCCGCATCGTTACCCAGCGCCAGACCAAGCTCCCGCTCGTACTTCCCGAGTTTGGCACCGATGTACTTGAAACCGGTCAGTGTCTCGACACAACGCAGACCAAAGTGTTTTGCGATCGCTTTCTGTAAATCGGTTGTGACGAACGTTTTGATGATCACGCCCCGTCCTGCATTGCTCTCGTTGAGCACACCGGTTTCGAAAAGCGTCTTCGCGCGATAATGCGCAATCAGCGAGCCGATCTGATTTCCGGTCAGCAATTCCATTTCGCCACCTTTGCTGCGCACTGCCACACCCATACGATCGCAGTCGGGATCAGTCGCGACGACGAGATCGGCATGCTCCTTTCGCGCCAGTTCGACACCGAGACGCAGCGCCTCTGCGTTCTCCGGATTAGGCGACTTCACGGTGGGGAAGCGGCCGTCGAACTGATCCTGCTCGGGAACGACGGTAAAGCCGAATCCCAGACGTTTCAGCATTGGCTTGACGATGACTCCGCCGGTCCCGTGGATTGGAGTGAAGACAATGCGCAATGCCTGCGCGCGCCGCACCAGCTCTGGCTTGAGAACCAGCGTCTCGAGCCGTTGCATGTAGGCATCGTCAACCTCGGCGCCGATCGTGGTCATCGTTCCATGTTCGTCGGCTGCCGCAGCCAGGTAGGCTTCGCTGTGGACTGCGTTCACCTTTGCAATGATCCCGCTGGCGTGCGGTTCCACAACTTGTGCGCCATCGTCGAAGTAAACTTTGTAGCCATTGTCATGCGCCGGGTTGTGGCTGGCCGTCACGACAACGCCCGCGCTGGCTCCAAGTTGCCGCACTGCGAACGAGAGCTCCGGTGTTGAGCGTGGCCCATCGAAGACAAACGCGTCACAGCCGTTTTCCGTCGCCACCTTCGCGGTCAACATCGCAAACGCCTTCGAAAAATGTCGCGTGTCGTACGCGATGACGATCTTTGGCCTGTCTGTGTAACCGCGAGCCGTAAACCAATCGGCGAGATAGGCCACCAGTCCTTGCGTCGCTCGACTGATGTTCAGGAAATTCATTGCGTTCGTGCCGACGCATGGGAGCTCTGGCGGTTCGCCTTCGGTCGCAACGCCGCGCTCGGCCGTGGTCACGATTTTGCCGATGGTTCGGCCGCGCAAGCCGCCTGTGCCGAATGCTAGAGTCTTGTAAAAACGATCATTCAGCTCGCTCCACTCCCCGCGTTCCACGAGCTCACCGATCACCCGTGAGTAGAGGTCACTCGCTTCTCCGGCGACGAGATCGCGGATGTTTTTTACCGCTGAATCGAGAAGTTTTCCGGATGCCAACGCGTTTTCAATCAGCGGGTCAATCCGGGCGCCAGAGTCAATCATGCGAGGCGAACGTTTCCGGTACTGCCGCGATTTGCAAATCGTTTGCGAGACGATAAACGGGGACAACTATTGAGAAGGCAAAGTCATGCGCTCGCGCTTTTTCGTCATCCTGAGTCGCGCAGACGGCGAAGGACCTCACGCGAGGTAATCGATCACGCCATGCTCGAAAGTGTAATCCGACTGCAGATGCGAGGTCCTTCGCCGTCTGCGCGTTCCAGGATGACAGGCAAGAGCGCGACCCTGGAACGCTAGTGCCGTTGGCGCGGGAAGAAATTTGATTGCTTGCGGCGCGGTTCGACGCTTAGTGCTGCGCTGCAGCCGCGATGAATATCCACGAGTACCAGGCGAAAGAATTACTGCAGCGGTTCGGCGTCGCCACGACGCGTGGGAGTGCCGCCGCCACGCCCGATGAAGCAGAGCGAGCGGCACGCGACCTCGGCACAAACGACCTCGTCGTAAAAGCGCAAATTCACGCGGGCGGGCGAGGGAAGGGAACGTTCGCGAATGGTTTTAAAGGCGGCGTTCATCTTTGCAAATCGCCGGCCGAGGCGCGTGATCTCGCCTCTAAAATGCTGGGGCAAACGCTGGTCACGCATCAGACAGGCCCGGCCGGACGCGTGGTGAACAAAGTCCTGGTCGCGCAGTCGGCCGAAATCGCGCGCGAGATTTATTTCGCGGTCTTGCTCGATCGCGCGACGGCCGCGCCGATCATCGTGGCCAGCACCGAAGGCGGCGTCGAGATTGAAACGGTGGCGGAAAAATCGCCGGAGAAGATTTTGCGCGAGCGAATCGACCCGCTGGCTGGGCTGCAAGCGTTTCAAACCCGAAAACTGGCAAGGCAGCTGGGGTTTGAGCCGGGCCAGATCAAAGCTGCAGCAACACTCTTCGACGGCCTGTATCGCACCTTCATTGCCTGCGACTGTTCGATGGTGGAGGTGAACCCGCTCGTCGTGACACCAGAGGGAGAAGTGCTCGCGCTGGACGCGAAGTTCAACTTTGACGACAACGCCCTCTATCGCCACCCGGAGATCGCGGCGTTGCGCGACGTCGCTGAAGAAGACCCACGTGAAGTCGAAGCTTCGAAGTCTGGCCTCAATTATATCGGGCTCGACGGCAACATCGCCTGTCTCGTGAATGGCGCGGGGCTGGCAATGGCGACGATGGACATCATCAAGTTCTATGGCGGCGCGCCGGCGAATTTTCTCGATGTCGGCGGAGGCGCCACGGAAAAACAGGTGACGGAGGCATTCAAGATTCTGATCGGGGATGAGAAGGTGAAAGCGATCCTGGTGAATATTTTTGGCGGCATCATGAAATGCGATGTGATTGCGCAAGGGATCATCAACGCGGTCAAGACAGTGAACCTGCCGGTCCCGCTTGTTGTCCGCCTTGAAGGAACCAATGTCGACGCCGGCAAGAAGTTAATAGCCGAATCCGGGCTCGCGGTCATTGCGGCCGACGATCTTGCGGACGCGGCGCAGAAGGCTGTGAAAGCAGCGGGAGAAACCAAATGATTAAGGAAGTTGCCTTTATTGCCATCGCTGTTTCGGACAAGGAGCGCGCGCGGAAATTTTACCAGGAAACGCTCGAGCTGAAGCCAGCCTCCACCGCAATGGAGGGGGCATGGGTCGAGTATAATCTCGGCGGCACGACAATCGGAGTCGGTTGTCATCCCGCATGGCAGCCGTCGCGCGATGGGACTTCCGTCGCATTCGAAGTGGACGACATCGATAGCACGATCGCGAAACTGAAGGAACGCGGCGTCGGGTTCGATTTGGACAAAACCGAAACGCCGGTTTGTTGGATGGCACAGTTTCGCGACCCGGATGGGAACAAGCTGCTCGTCCACAAACGCAAAGAAGGATGAAGCAGGAAAGCAGGAGCGGAGGGAACGGGATTTCCGAGATAGACGGCAAAGCCGCCAGGGTAGCGGTGAGAAGCGCGGGAGCACGCAGCATCAAAAGAGGAATGAATCTGGAGGCCAGAAAACAAGGAATGAACTGCTTCTGCTTCTTTCCTACTTTCCTGTTTTCCTGATTCGAAATTCTTATGTCAGTTCTCGTCGACAAAAACACCCGGTTGTGCGTGCAGGGAATTACCGGCAGCGCAGGGGGTTTCCACGCCAAACAATGTATGGAGTACGGCACCAACGTGGTCGCCGGCGTCACCCCTGGCAAAGGCGGCCAGACCTTCGAAAGGAAGGTGCCCGTGTTCGATACGGTGGCGGAAGCGCGACAGAAGACTGGCTGCAATGTCTCGGTCATATTCGTTCCCGCAGCTGGCGCAGCAGACGGAATCCTGGAGGCGCTCGATGCGGGTGTTGAGCTGGTTATATGCATAACGGAAGGCATCCCGGTCATGGATATGATGCGGGTGAAGGCGCAGCTGACGGGTAAAAACGGACGGCTCATCGGGCCGAATTGTCCGGGAATCATCACCCCCGGCGCATGCAAGATCGGGATCATGCCAGGTTACATTCACAAGCCGGGAAACGTTGGTGTTATTTCCCGCTCCGGCACGTTGACCTACGAAGCGGTCTGGCAGCTGACAACGCGCGGTTATGGACAATCAACTTGCATAGGCATTGGCGGCGATCCAATCAATGGAATGTCCCATCTCGATGCGGTGAAGCTTTTCAATGACGATCCGAAGACCGAAGCGATGATTTTGATCGGCGAAATCGGCGGGTCGGCTGAAGAAGAAGCGGCGGAGTGGATCAAAGCGAATTGCAAGAAACCAGTGGCGGCATTTATCGCCGGAGCGACGGCGCCTCCGGGCCGTCGAATGGGGCATGCCGGCGCGATCGTTTCCGGGGGCAAGGGCACGGCGGCGGGAAAAATCGAGGCACTAAAGGCCGCGGGCATTGCAGTCGCCGATACACCTGCGACGATTGCAGACACACTGATCGAGCGAATGAGAGCCGCCTAATGGTCCCCAATTGCTGCAACCACTTAAAAATGCCGCACGAGCTCGCGGCATCGACCCCATGATTTCGCGTGGACTCGAAGGCATCGTCGCTAATGCAACGCGATTAAGCGACGTGATCGGCGACAAAGGCCAGCTGATCTACTGTGGCTACGACATCAATGAGCTCGCCGGGAAAGTCAGCTACGAGGAAGTCGTTCATCTTCTCTGGCACAACAAACTGCCAAACCGGGCGGAGCTGATCACGTTCACCGATTCACTCCGCGCCCAGCGCGAGCTGCCGCAGCCAGTGATCGAGTTTCTGCAGGCCGCGCCGAAGGAGGCGGGGCCGATGGACGTGATGCGGACGGCGGTGTCGATGCTAGGGCTCTACGACCGCAGGGAGCCAGGCGCAGATCTCGCTGAGGTCAATAAACGCCGGGCACTCTCAATTACCGCAAAGATTGGCGTAATCGCGGCGTATTTTCACCGCGCGCGTCGCGGCCGGCCGCTCCCGCCCATTCGTCTGGATCTGAGCGAGGCCGAGCACTTCCTCTACATGATGTGCGACGACCCGCCGAGCAAGGAAGCTGCAGACACGCTCGACGTGGCGTTCGTGCTCCACGCGGACCATGGAACGAACGCATCCACCTTCAGCGCGCGTGTCACCATTTCCACGTTGAGCGATATGTATTCGGCCATTACGTCGGCGATTGGCACGCTCAAGGGACCTCTCCACGGCGGCGCGAACGAAGGCGTGATTCAGATGCTCGAAGCAATCGGTGACGAAGCAAATGTCGACGCCTACATTGAGAAACAACTTGCGGAGAAGAAGAAGATCATGGGCATCGGACACCGTGTTTACAAAACGCTCGATCCGCGGGCGCCTCATCTTCGCGCCATGGCGGTCAAACTAAGCTCCAAGCTGGGCGATCCGAAGTGGATTCGCATGTCGGAGCGAATTGCCGAGTTGATGAAAGAGCGAAAGAATTTGAACGCAAATGTCGATTTTTATTCCGCGACTGTTTATTACTCGTTAGGCATTCCGACTGATCTCTTCACGCCCGTCTTTGCCATCGCCAGAACATCCGGCTGGACTGCGCACGTGCTCGAGCAACTGGAAGACAATCGCCTTTATCGGCCGCTGAGCGAGTACGTCGGGGAACCGGTCGGAAAAAAGGTTATCCCGATAGACGAGCGAAAATAGTCGCAGCGGGCCGAGAGCCGCCGGCCGGGCGCCGCCCGGGTCTGTCAGTATTGTCGGACCGACGGGGTGAAGGCAATGTGTGGAAACATGTTTGTAAAGAGTCTCGACTCTCCGCCCGGCCTTCGGTAAAATTCGTGCTCATGTTTGCCGCCAGAACACTCCCTTCCTTTGCGATCGCTCTGCTCTGCTTTTCGGGCGCGCTCTCGCTCTACGCGGAAAGTCCGGCCGCGCTGAGTTCCGCGACCCCGGCGGACGCGACGCTTTACGGCGCCTATCCCGAAAAGTACCAGGAAATCATCACAGCGTGGCTGGAGACGCAACTGCTCGACGCGGCGAGCGCCCGGATCGCGTGGCTGGATGGTCCCAAGCCAGCCGAGCTTAAGGCCATCGATGG
>JBDTYN010000162.1:0-4674 GCA_040005675.1 Chthoniobacterales bacterium | reverse complement strand
GGATTGGCGGCGCACTTGACCTGCTCGACAGCCTCCTTTTCACCGCGCCACTCTTGTTTTTTTACCTCCGGCTCGTCATCCGCGTGCCGTAGCGAAGCGATTCTTCAGACAAACGATGAAACGCAAACGCGTCGTCGTACTGGGCGCAACCGGATCGATTGGTGAAAGCGCGCTCAAAGTCGCGCGCGATATCCCGGACCGGATGGAGATTGTCGGCCTGGCCGCGAATACGAACGCGCGCAAACTCGCGGAACAGGCGAATGCAGTGCGCGCACCGTTCGTCTGCCTGGTGGACGAATCAAGGATGCCCGAGTTGCGCGCCGCACTTCTTTACGAGCCTCGCATTTTTGTCGGCGAAGGAGGCTTATGCGAGATCGCGTCTCTTGCGGAGTCCGAGATAGTGCTGGTCGCAATCGTCGGCACCGGTGGCCTGCGGCCCGCGCTCGCGGCGATCGCCGCTGGAAAGGATCTTGCCGTGGCCAGCAAAGAGATTCTCGTCATGGCGGGCGAGATCGTGATGCGCGAAGCACGCGCGAAAGGTGTGCGCGTTCTGCCGGTCGACAGCGAACACAACGCAATTTTTCAGTGCTTGAATGGTGGCGCCAGTTTTCAACCTGCCAGCTCCAGCGGCGGGGAAGTTGGAAACTCGTCCCGCGATCACGTCCGCCGGATCATTCTCACCGCGTCCGGCGGTCCATTCCGCGAGACGCCCGCGGCAGAGTTCGACGCCATTACCGTCGAGCGAGCGCTTCGCCACCCGACCTGGACGATGGGGCCGAAGATCACGATCGATTCCGCGACGTTATTTAATAAGGGTCTCGAGATGATCGAGGCGCACTGGCTCTTCGACGTGGAAATGAAACGGGTCGAAGTTGTAATTCATCCGCAAAGCATCGTCCACTCCATGGTCGAATTCGTCGACGGCTCAGTCCTCGCTCAACTTAGCCATTCAGACATGTGCTTTCCGATTCAATATGCGGTGACCTGGCCGGAGCGAGTGCCGAACTCGCTCCCGCCGCTCGATTTCGGCAAACTGCGCGAGCTCGAGTTCGCCACCCCTCGGTTCACTGATTTCCCCGCCTTGGATCTTGCTCGCCGTGCCGGAGACACCGGTGGCACCTTGCCTGCTGTTTTGAACGCCGCCAATGAAGTCGCCGTCGAACAATTTCTTCAAGGGCGCATCGGCTTCCCCACGATCTGGGAGACGGTCGAACGAGTGATGGACCGGCACCATGCCGTTGCGCAGCCTGACCTCGATGCGATATTGCGGGCCGATCAATGGGCGCGCGCGGAAGCGGGCGCCGCGATTGAGAGAAATGGAATCAGGAAGGCAGGAAAGCAGGAATAGAAGCAAAAAAACACGCTATCCTCGCCAGTATCGGACAATTTTTCTTTCCCCAGTTTCCTGCTTTCCTGATTAAAATATGGTCCACGCCTTTCGCGTCCTCCTCATCGTCCTCGAGGTCCTGATCCTCTTCAATCTGCTCATCATCGTGCATGAGCTGGGCCATTTCCTAGCCGCGCGGTGGCGCGGACTCGTGATCGAGAAGTTCGGTGTCTGGTTCGGGAAACCGATTTGGAAAAAGACCGTGAACGGCGTGCAGTATTCGCTCGGCTCAATTCCATTCGGCGGGTTCGTCGCCGTCCCGCAACTCGCGCCCATGGACATTATCGAAGGCGAGACGGACGTCGATCGCGCAAAGCTGCCGCCGGTTTCCGCCCTCGACAAAATGATCGTTGCCCTCGCCGGTCCCGTCTTCAGCATGCTGCTTGCGTTGCTCTTTGCCGGCATTGTCTGGGTTGTGGGCCATCCCGTCGCGGAATCGGACACGACGACAATCATTGGCTACGTGGAAGCGGGCGGCCCGGCGGCGAAGGCTGGCCTCTTGCCGGGCGACAAAATCCTCGAAGTCGACGGAAGGCCGGTGACGCGCTTCCTCGGGATGAACAACAGCGTCACGTGGAGCATCGTTCGCAGCGAAGGCGACACGATCCCGTTCAAGATCGAGCGCGCGGGCAAGGCGCTAACGCTGGACGTCACGCCGATCAAGACGTCGACACGCGGCTGGCAGCGAAAAAGCACCCGGCAAGTCCTGATGTATCCGGCCGAAACCGCCATTATCGAAAGGGTCCAGGCGAATACACCGGCCGCGGCCGCGAATCTCAAGCACGGCGATATTGTGACCGGATTTAACAGGTCGCCGATCTACAGCCCGGTCGCGTTGATTGATTACATCAGCGCGCACGGGGACGAGATGATCACGCTCCAGGTGGAGCGCGGCGGGCAACGGCGCGATGTGCAGGTGCAGCCGAAGATTTTGGCGAATGAGAAAAGGCCGCGCATCGGCATTCAATGGGATACGAGCGGCAAGATGTCGATCGCGCATCCGAACCCGATCGAGCAGGTCTACAACAGCGTGACGAGCACAATAAATACGATCATGGCTGTCGCCTCACCCAAGTCTGACGTGAAACTCCAGCATCTCAGCGGACCCGTCGGCATCGGGCACATCTACTACCTGCTCTTCACCAGCGACCGTGGTTGGCAGCTCGCTCTTTGGTTCAGTGTTATCCTGAACGTAAACCTGGCCATCATGAATATGCTGCCGATCCCCGTGCTCGACGGCGGCCACATTGTCCTTGCCCTGGTTGAGGCGGTGCGACGCAAGCCAGTCAACATCCGCTTGCTCGAATGGGTGCAGACCGGGTGCGCGGTGCTGATCATCAGCTTCCTGGCCTACGTCAGTTTTTTCGATATTGGCGACCTCTTCGGACGGCAGGAGGAAAAGAAAAGCTCAAGCGCTCCGGCGAAGGCGGCTCCCAGTCCCCAACGCTGAGGCGAGACCCCGTTCGGACAGCGCTTTTGGATTTCTCCCTCTTCGTGCTTTGGTAAAGCGTCCGGAAATCACCGGGTCGTCATGAGTTCGCCTCGTTATTGCGACAATCCCTTCGCACCCACCCACCGAGCTACGCGGGAAGTGGTGATCGGCGGAGTGGGCGTGGGGGGGGCAAACCCCATTCGTGTGCAGTCGATGATCACGTGCGACACAATGGACACCGAAGGTTCGATCGCGCAGACCATGGAGCTGGCGGCGGTTGGTTGCGAAATCGTCCGCATTACGGCGCCCACGGTCAAAGACGCGGCCAATTTGCAGCAGATCGTGCGCGGTCTGCGGGAGCGCGGCTGCGACGTTCCGATCGTGGCCGACATCCACTTCAAGCCAGACGCGGCCATGGAAGCAGCCAAGTGGGTTGATAAGGTCCGGATCAACCCCGGCAACTACGCCGACTCGAAGAAGTTCAAGATCGTCGAGTATACGGACGAGCAATACGCGGCGGAGATCGAGCGCATTCGCGAGCGGTTCACGCCCTTGGTTCTTTTCTGTAAAGAGCACGGCCGCGCCATGCGTATCGGCACGAATCACGGCTCGCTCAGCGATCGCATTCTGAACCGCTATGGCGACACCCCCCTCGGCATGGTGGAAAGCGCGCTGGAGTTCGCGCGGATTGCGCGTGGCCTCGATTATCACGCGTTCGTCTTCTCGATGAAGTCGAGCAATCCGAAGGTAATGATCCATGCGTATCGGCTCCTCGTGTCGCGGTTGCACGAACTGGAGGTAGCGGAAGTTTCCAACTCGCGATCCGGAGCGGACGGCAACTTGGAAAGTTGCCCGACATGGAACTATCCCATCCACCTCGGCGTGACGGAAGCCGGTGAAGGCGAAGACGCGCGGATCAAGAGCGCGATTGGGATCGGTTCGCTATTGGCGGACGGAATCGGCGACACGATCCGAGTCTCGTTGACGGAAGATAGCATTCACGAAATTCCCGTCGCACAGGCGCTGATCGATTGCCGATTGTCGTTTGCTGATCGCGGTGAGCAACCCGACATTCGAATTCTAAAATCCGAAATCTCTTTTGATCCCTTTTCTTATCAGCGACGGGGGACGGACACACTTTCTGTAGCGGCCATCTACGACCGCCGGAGCGAACCAGGCGATGGTCACCAACCGGGGCCACAGGTAAGCCTTGGCGGCGAACAACTCGTGCGCGTTGTCGTTAGGCAAACAAGCTACGAACAGCTCGCGCACAAAATTGACCGACTCGGCGATTACAAACCCGAGATCGTTTACGAGGAGGCGAAAGTCATAGAACTCGATCCGCGCGATGAAACGGCGGTCACGCGGGTAAACGGGTCGACTGACGCACGGCTTGTGACTGTAAGAGATGGAACTGATCTTCCTGTAATCAGCGCGTTTCGTCTACTGGCGGCGAAACTACAATCACGGCATCCCATTTTGCTGAAGGACACGCTTCGCGGTCATTCCGAGCGGAGTGCAGCGGAGCGGAACGGAGTCGAGGAATCCCGTGGTGGCACCTTAAACGTCATGCAACGGGATCCCTCGACTTTGCTCGGGATGACGGATGTTTCGACGCAGCGGGATTTTTCGAATGCGTCAGGACCGACGGATTCGACATTTCTCCATCACTTGCTGATCGCCTCCACCAATATTGGATCGCTGCTTTGCGACGGAATTGGCGACGCCATCCTCGTGCAGGGTGAAGAAGCGCCGGGTCAGGCGCTGCGACTAAGCTATAACATTCTGCAAGCGGCGGGAACGCGCATTTTCAAAACCGATTACGTGGCTTGCCCAAGCTGCGGCCGAACTCTCT
>JBDTYN010000161.1:0-5601 GCA_040005675.1 Chthoniobacterales bacterium | reverse complement strand
CGGGCGGGTATCATCATCACATCGGATTGAACACTTGGGAAAGCGCCGGCGGTCGGCCTCCGGCGGCGGGGACGACCGGCCTTTTTCATCTGGCGATCGTGTATCCCACGCGGGCGGCACTGGGTGACGCGCTGCGGCGTCTGCGACAGGCAGGCATCCCGCTCGAAGGGGCATCGGATCATGGCGTGAGCGAAGCGCTGTATCTGCGCGATCCGGATGACAACGGCGTGGAACTGTATTGGGATCGGCCCCAGGAAGAATGGCCGCGTAGGCCGGATGGCGGCTTGGCGATGTACACGAGGCCGCTGGATCTGGATTCGCTGATGGAGAGTGGGGCGACGGCAAGAGACTGAAGGCGGCAGCGCGCGGAATTTGAGTGGCGCTTCGACCGGAGGCCGCTCAATCTTTGGGCATGGCTAAACCCGGTACGTCGGTGCAACCGTATCTGTTCTTCGGCGGGCGCTGTGAGGAGGCGCTCGAGTTTTATCGCGGCGCGGTCGGCGCGGAGGTTCTGATGCTCACGCGGTTCAAGGAAAATCCGGAGCCGCAACCCGGTCTGCCCGATTGTTTCGAGGACAAGGTGATGCATGTCAGCTCTCGCGTGAGCGAAACCACGCTGATGGCGTCGGACGGGCGGTGCGATGGCCCGGCGGAATTCTAGGGTTTCTCGCTCTCGATCACGGTGCCGGATGAAGCCGAGGCGGAACGTGTCTTCGCCGCGCTCGGTGAAGGCTGGCTCGTCACCATGCCGCTGAAGAAGACCTTCTGGGCGCCGAAATTTGGAATGCTCCAGGATCGTTTCGGCGTCGGAAGGATGGTTTCCGTCATGCACAAACCTCAGCCTAACGCCTAAAAGGAGGAGGGTGTTGCCGAAAGCACCTTCTTCTCTCTGCGCGCAAATCCAGCGGATGCGCCTCATCCGGCTGACGATTGTCTGTGCTTTGCTGGGATATGCGTTGGCTCCCGCCGACGCCGCGACTGCCGCTAGGGCAAGTCTCGCGCGCATCGAGTCTCTGCGGAAAGAGCGCCCGGGTGATGGTGTGCTGATCTTCTATCAAGCGATGGTCCAAATCGATCTCGGCGAGCGCGCAGCCGCGTTTGAGCTTTTGCGCAGCTTGAAGGGCCGCAAGCTGGGGCTCATTCCCGTGCGCGACGTCGGGTTCGATGCCGTGTGGGACGACCCGGAGTTCCAAGCGCTTCGCAAGACGCTCGCCGACGAGGAACCGCGAACACCCCCAGCGCCGGTGGCTTTCCGGCTTAAGGATCCGAAACTCATTCCCGAGGGCATCGCCTTCGACACCAAGGGCGAACGCTTCTTCATCGGCAGCGTTGCGCAACGCAAAATTATTGCGACGGATGCGAAAGGACAGGCGCGCGACTTCTCCGGCGCCTCCGACAAGCTCGACACTGTTCTTGGGCTCGCGGTCGATGCGGACCGCGGACACTTGTACGGGGTCAGCACCAACGGCTTCGAAGAGAGCGCGAAGACTGAGCGCCGTAACGCCGTCGTTCGCTACGATCTGAAAGATGGTCGTCTCCTCGATCGCTTTCCTGCGCCGGAAGCAAAGCAACTCAACGACCTCGCGGTTACGCCGGAAGGTACGATTTACGTCACCGATTCCACGAGCGGCACGCTCTTTCGCAGGAAGCCGGATGAGAAAACGCTTACTCGCTTCGGGGAAACAGGGACGTTGCGTGGCGCGAACGGAATTGCGCTCGGCGGCGCTGGAACGTTGTACGTGACGCTGTCGACCGGGATCGCGCGGGTCGACACGACGACTGGTGAGCCAGCCAGATTACCGCAGCCCGACACGGTGGTGACGGGCGGTATCGACGGCCTTTAGTGGCATGAAGGCGACTTGTTAGGAATCCTGAACACCACCAACCCGGGGCGCGTCATTCGCGTCGCGCTGACGGATAAAGGTAACCGGATTGCCGGACTTACCGTGTTGCAATCGCATCATCACCCTGACTTCGATGAGCCGACCACCGGCGCGATTGCCAACGGCGCGCTGCATGTGATCGCCAATTCTTATGTAGGGCACTACCAGCCGGATGGGACGATCAAGAATGCCGCCGAGCTTAAGGGGACGGTCATCCTTGCCGTGCCGCTGCGGCGCTGACGGGCGCGACCTCAGAGATGGCAGATGGGGTCTGGTTTAGACTTTTACATTTGTTGGAGCGAGGACCGCGCGGTTTGTGAGATCGGGCTTTCGGCGTGAGAGTCACGCGTGACCGTCGCCCAGTTCCGCCCCTGTGGGAATAGGATTGCCCGATGAGCTCTGGGCGAAGGGTTTTTCATGCGTTAGACCGGCGCGCTGCGCCTAACGCCTTAGTTTTGTGCGCATCGCTTCGGAAGCTTATTCCCGGTAGCTTCCACAAGTCGCGTGACCCTGCCGCCTCCCGCTTCCTGCTCCGGGGAGGGAGCGGGAGGATATCGCTGCTCTAAGCAGTTCCTTCGCTCGATCGATCGTTTATTCTTTGTCGTAAACTGCCGTGCTATCGATTTTCGCGCCCTTTGCATCCTTTCCGCTGGTGGTGACGGTGCGGCCTTTGCCGTCGGCGGACACGACTATTTTACCGGTGATCGTAACCTTTCCATCTTTCTTGACGGTCATCTTTAGGGTGTTTTCGCCCGCCTCTTTGTAAGAGCGCGTATCGAAGGTCGGATCGCCCGTTACGGGATAATCTTTCCCGTCGAATTTGCCCGTCCACTCGTTGTGCGTGCTTTTGCCCTGTGCGTTGGTCCCATCCACCGTCACTTTCACCTGGTCGCCCACAGCCGCGTAGACAACCGTGTGGTTCTTATCCGTTCCGGGCGCCAATTTTGATTTCGCCTCGTTCAGCTTCCAAGTGCCCATGTGTGGGCTGGCAAAGCAGATGGCGCCTGATGCCAGTGAGATCATCAGAGTTAATCCAATCGTTTTTGTTTTCATAATCACTCCATTCCGCTGCTCGCCCCTTTCGCGGTCAAGACCGTTTTCCTAGTAATAAACGCGCAGCCCAACAAAATAATGGGCATAAGTCGCCAGCGGATCGCAACGCACACCGGACGGCCGCCTGGCCACGTGTATGAGGCCGCTCGATCTGGATGCGTTGTTGGCGGAAGGCAGGTATCGACGCGGAAAGGCTCGATCGCGCAGACTTCAAGTGCGCCGCGCTTTCCGCCTCACCATTCGCAGGCGCGCAGATAAGCGGGCGCGATTATTTCGGCACTTCGTCGCTTATGCCTAGATACTCCCAGCGCTGCAACGAGATGGGGACGTTGCCGTTCTTCCAAACAAAGTCGTGGAACGAGCGCAGGTTGAATTTTTCGTCCTGCCGAAGTCGCGCTTCCGCAAGCATCTTCGTGATCTGGAGTTTGCCGATTTGGTAGGTAATGGCTTGGCCGGGGCCGGTCGAAAAAGAAATCGCTTCCTGGCGCGCGGTCGCCGGATCCATCGGCACCGTTTTCTCGAGATATTTAGCCGCTTGCTCGAGCGTGAATTGGCCGAGCGCTAGCTTCACGTCCACTTCCACCCGGAGCGCGCGGAGGCGCATGAAATTGTAGATGATCTCGCGGGTGTGCGGGCTGTCGTCGAAGAAGCCGGCCTGCAGCATCATCTCCTCCGCGTAAAAGCCGATGCCTTCGTTCGCACCGGAATCGTAATAGTACCTCCGGACCGGGTCCTCGTGTTTCCAGGAGAGGCAGAGCTGAAAGTAATGTCCGGGGATTCCTTCATGAACAATGAGCGGCCGCGGATCCTGCGCGGTGGCTCGCAAGAAATAACCGAGATTAGGCGAGGGCGCTTCGACGTAACGAATGCAGTTCTCCGTTAAGCGCGAGGGTGAGGTGAAGTCGTCGGTCTCGGCAAACCCAAGCGCACGCAGATAATCTGGAACTGCTCGCAGAGTGTAATGTTGTACCCAATCGGGCACGGTAAGGACCCCGTGCTCCTTAAGAAAATTGCGGACCTGTAACTCCCGAGCGGCGGCATCCGCGACCCACTCGTCGATATTTCCTGCCATCTTCAAGGGCGGAACATTTTTGTTCCTTTCCTTCTCGTAAGCTTCGAACGCGACCGCGCGGTTCCATTCCTGCCTGGCCATGGCCAGAAGCTCTTCGGGCGAATACGGCATGAGCGCGACGTTTCGGAGAAAGTAGACGTAGGCCTCACGACCAAGTGCGGTCTCGTTAGGCAGCGACGGCAAAATCTGCTCGAGGTGCCGACGAAACTTTTCCAGTGCGTCGGCCGCGCGCTGAGCCGCATTCTCGACGGCTTTCTCGTCAAGAGTCGTCGAAGGTGCCAGAGCGACCGCCATTCGATGGAGGTGATCGCTGACACCATCCAGCGCCTTGATCGTAACAGCCGCAAACGGCGCCGGCGGCTTCGTCAGGTTCGCCATCCCTTGCTCCAGGATCGCGGGAATGTTTTCGATCCGGGTGAGAATTTCGCGACTGCGCGCCTCGTCGTAAGGCGCTGGGACGGTCAGCGCCTCGGCCAGGGCAGTCAGAGTCTGATCGAGATAAAAATTTGGATCACGCTTCCAGCGGGGATTGATCTCCAGCTCCCAATGCAGCCGCGCCAAAGCGGAGCCGATCAGTCGATAATCGACCTGCTGCGGGATCGGCCAACTAACGGGGTCGAGCCGCTTCCAGCGCGCCTCAAATTCGCCAAGATCCCCGCGTCGCTTTTCAATCGCCGCACCCGACCAATCGCGCGTCCCGCCAGGTCGTTCGATCCGGTTCACATCGTCGCCCGTGAAGGGCGCATTATGAGCTCTCCAGGACCAGAAATCCTGCGCCAGTTTCTGCAGATCGCTACTGCTGGAAATGCCCGTTGGCGTTTGGCAGAAGATTTTGCCGGCAAGGAGGAGCGAGAGAGCAAGGAGTGCGAGTCGTTTCATGAAATGTCGTTCTCGTCACATAAGACCTTGGCGGCATCGCAAAGTGAAGAAGCAAAGTCGAGTTGCTGGGCAGCAACTGCGTCAAACCGTGCCCCTCAGTGACTGCGACGCCGCTAAACTATTGCTCCGCGCTAGCCGATTGTTACTGGCAGTGCGGGCAGGAGACGGACAGCACGTAACGAGGATCCTGCTGCTCGGTAAGCGTGAGCGGGGTCTGACAGACGAAGCAGAGGGCAGCGCCGGTTTCGCGGAGCGAGGCATCGACGGCGACGCGTTTGTCGAAGACGAAGCAGTCGCCCTCGTAATGCTCGCCGCCGCATTCCTCGAAATAATGGAGAATACCGCCATCGAGTTGAAAGACCTTGGTGAAGCCGGCCATTTCCAGCAACGGCGCGGCTTTTTCACAACGAATGCCACCGGTGCAAAATGTGACGACGGGTTCGTGTTTCAGGTTCCCGGGCAGGGCGGTGGCGGCGTCCGGGAAATCGCGAAAATGATCGAGGTGCAGGGTGCGGGCGCCGCGGAAGGTGCCGAGTTTCACCTCGTAGGTATTGCGGGTGTCCAGGAGGGTAACGGAGCGGCCCTCGTCCAGCCATTGCTTGAGCTGGCGTGGCGGAAGCCTGGGCGCGGGGCGGCGGGCGGGATCGATACCGGAGACACCGAAGGCGATGATCTCCTTTTTGATTTTCACCAGCATGCGATTGAACGGCTGAT
>JBDTYN010000160.1:0-8811 GCA_040005675.1 Chthoniobacterales bacterium | reverse complement strand
TGAGTTACCTCGAGAAAGAAGCCGAGCACGTGGAAGGTTTCGCGAAAGAGTGCGCAATCGTCACGCATCACCGGCTCGAGGTCGGGGCCGATGGCAGGATGCGTCCGGACCCAGCCGCGCAATTGACGGAGCCATTAGTTGTCAGGCCGACGAGCGAGACAATCATCGGCGCAACCTACGCCAAATGGGTGCAGTCGTATCGCGATCTTCCGATTCTGATCAATCAATGGTGCAATGTTGTACGCTGGGAGATGCGCCCCCGCGTCTTCCTGCGCACGACGGAATTCCTCTGGCAGGAAGGCCACACCGTGCACGAGACGGAGGCGGAAGCACGCGAAGAAACAAGGCGTATGCTCGACGTATACGAGACGTTCGTGCGCGATCATCTCGCGATTCCCGCGTTTAGCGGCGAGAAATCGGAGAGCGAACGCTTTCCCGGCGCCGTGCAGACACTTTGCATCGAAGCAATGGTGCAGGATCGGAAAGCCATCCAGGCTGGGACGTCCCATTTTCTCGGACAAAACTTTTCACGCGCAAGCAACATTCAATTCCAATCGCGCGACGGGAAACAGGAGTTTGGCTGGACTACGAGCTGGGGAATGAGCACGCGACTCGTCGGCACCTTGATCATGGCGCATGCCGATGATGACGGATTGGTACTGCCGCCGCGGGTTGCCCCCACGCACGTCGTGATCATGCCGATTACGCCGAAAGAAGATTCTCGCACTGCGGTCCTCGGAGCAGCCGACCAGCTCGCGCAACAGTTACGCCGGCAGTCATATGATGGCGCGCCCCTCGAGGTCGAAGTTGACCGTCGGGACCTGGGTGGCGGGGTAAAGAATTGGGAGTGGGTCAAAAAAGGCGTGCCGCTTCGCGTGGAACTCGGGCCTCGCGACCTGGAATCAGGGAGCGTTGCGGTTAGCCGGCGGGATCGCCCGGTCAAAGCGAAGGAATTCATGCCGCGCGACGAGTTCGTAAAACTCGCACCCGAGCTGCTTAACGCCATTCAACAACACCTTTTCGATCGTGCTTTGAAGTTCCGCGACGCGAACACCCGCGTCATCAATTCACGCGAGGAATTCTACGAGTTTTTCACCGCGAAGAACTCCGCCAAGCCGGAGATTCACGGCGGATTTGCCTTCTCGCACTGGAACGGATCGCGGAAAGTGGAAGACGAAGTGAAACAAGAGCTAAAGGTTACGATCCGCTGTATCCCGTTCGAGGATTCGAGGAACCAGTCTGAGCCCGGCTGCTGCGTTTTTACCGGCGAGCCTAGCCCGCGACGCGTTGTCTGGGCAAAATCGTATTGATTACGCCCAACGCGCGTCCGCATCCTCCCTTCCGAATTGACATGAAGTAGCGCAACGTGTTGACGCCTCCGGAACCGCTCGTTTATTCCCTCATGGCCACCGACCTAAAACTATACAGCCGCGAATGGTGCTCATGGTGCATGGACGCGAAGGAATATTTGGAAGAGCGCGGCTACGCGTTCGACGTCATCGATGTTGGCCAGGATCGTGCGGCTTACAAGGAAATGACCGAGTTGTCAGATCAGACGTATGTGCCGACGCTTGTCGCTGGTGATGAAGTGCTGGCCAACTTTGACACGAATCAGCTGGAGAAGTTTCTGAGCGAGCACGGAATCGCGCCTTAATGCTGTTTGGCCTTTTTCTGACGCTCGGCGTTGCTGTTCTTAGCGTCGCCTTGCGGAGCTATCAGACGTCCTTTGCGCAAAAGACGGGCGCGATTGGCATCCTGATCTCTTCGTATCTCGCGGTCTACTTCGCCACCGGCAGCTGGCTTTGGGGCGCGCTGGGGGCTCTGAGCTGGCTCTTTTTACCGTGGCTCGAGATCCTAACGCGCATTCGTGCTCTGCGTTTGCCGAAAGAAAAAGCTCTCCGCCCGAAAAGCCCTCCGTCGTCCGATGTCTTTCCCACACTGAACGAGATTACCCGGGAGATCGAGGGCGAAGGCTTCACGCACATCGACGACGCCGGCTGGGATTGGGAAGATTATCGGCAATTCTTTCGACTCTTCTACAAGGAAGAAGATCGTGCCCAGGCGACGATCTGTCTGAACGAGCAGAACGACCTTTCGTTTTACTATCTGCGAATTTCCTCGCGCGCGCGGGACGGGATCATCTGGACGACGTGGAATTATCCGCTCTCCTACGGATTGAAACTAACCCCACAGTTTCGCATCAATCGACAACGACCGGATCAGTCATTCTGGCAGCTTTACCAGAGTCACCGCGAGTTCCTGCGCAATCACGCGGTCGAGACGAGCATCATCGATCCAATGGACGAGGATCAGATTCAGGCGGAAATCGAGAAGGACCTACGCGATCAGATCGAGCACAATATCAAGAAAGGCGTGCTCAAATCCGCTAATGACGGCGAGGTAAAATATTCGTGGCGCGGGATGATCTACCTCTGGTGTCAGTTCCTGCTCGATCTCGTTCGGCTCTGACGTTGCGCGTTTCTCGCCCAGGCACGGCCCGCGAACCGTGCGCTGGAGCGCTTGATCACACCTTCATGACTTCGGCTTCTTTACGCTCGAAGTGTTCGTCGACTGATTTCACAAAACGGTCCGTCAGCTTCTGGACGTCCGCCTCCATGTCGCGCAGTCCGTCCTCCGTCAATTCGCCCGATCTTTGCAGCTTCTTCCCTTCGTCAATCGCACTGCGGCGATTCCCGCGCACGCGCACGCGCGCCTCCTCAGCCATTTGCCGAAGTGATTTCACCAGATCCTTGCGCCGTTCTTCCGACAGTTCAGGAATAGGGAGACGAATGATTTTTCCGTCGACCTGGGGCGTAATGCCGATCTTGGATTCTTTCAGCGCCTTCTCGATGTCCTTTATGGTCGAGGCATCGAACGGTTGCACTACGAGGAGCCGGGGCTCGGGAGTCGTGATGAGCGCGAGCTGCTTCAGTTTCATGGGCGAGCCGTAAGCTTCAACGTCGACATTTTCCACCAAGGCCGGCGAGGCCTTGCCGGTTCGGACGGAGGAGAATTCGTGAATCATGTAATCCACGCTTTTTTCCATCGCCATCTCCGCTTCTAAAAGAATGTCTTCAGCGCTCATGATGTCCTCGGTTTTGTTCGGTGCGGCAGCAAAAATCGCGTTCTGGTTGTCAGTCTGAAACGAGAGTGCCGATCTGCCTCCCCCGTACGATATCGAGAAAGTTACTTGGCTGGTTCATGTCGAAAACGACGATCGGAATTTTGTTATCCTGGCAAAGGCTGAACGCCGTGGAGTCCATCACCTGCAGTCGTTTCGCGAGCGCTTCGCCGAAGCTGACACGGTCGTAGCGGCGGGCGGCCGAGTCGGTGTTCGGATCGCGATCGTAAACGCCGTCCACTTTCGTCGCTTTCAAAATGATGTCGGCGCGAATCTCACTCGCGCGCAACGCCGCGGTGGTGTCAGTGGAAAAATACGGATTGCCGGTGCCGGCGACAAAAATCACCACGCGACGCAGTTCGAGATGGCGAATGGCGCGGCCCAGGATGAAAGGCTCGGCGATATTTTGCATCTCGATCGCCGTTTGCACTCGCGTTTCGACTCCGAGTTGCACAAGCGCGCTCTGCAAGGCAAGGCCGTTAATCACGGTGGCGAGCATGCCCATGTAATCGGCGGTTGTCCGGTCCATTCCGCGGTGGCTGGCTGAAAGTCCCCGCCAGATATTTCCCCCGCCGATCACGACCGACGTCTGCACGCCGAGGTCGTTCACTTCCTTGATCCGCTCGGCGATGCCGCGGACGATCTGCGGAGAGATATTTTCGCGGGCACCAGCCTCGCGCAAAGCTTCGCCGCTGAGCTTGAGGACGATGCGCTTGAAGGCCGGCGCCGTGGTTCCGGTTTCCATTCGGGGCGCAATGATGAACCAGAACGGCTACGCGTTGGGAAGGAAAATGCGAGAGCGCGCGAGAGAAGCACACGCGCACGGCCACGCGCGTCGAGGCGCTCAATCAGCGGGGGGGCGGCGTGGATCAGGCCAGGGCTGCACTGCGCAACCACGCGTGTCCACGCAATAGTTCACCCGCGGTCATTCGCCGGGCACCTTCCAGTTGGAGCTCTTCGAGCGATAAAGCACCGTCGCTGGTTGGGACGACCAGCGCCTCGCCTTCGTGACCGATGATTTCGCCGGGCCTCGTTGTTGCGTTAGGTCGCACCTTCGCGCGAAAGATTTTGAGCTTATGCTCACGACCTCGAGCATCGCGCACCGCCGTGAAACTGCCTGGCCACGGATCGAACGCGCGAATCTTTCGCGCGATCAACTCTGCCGGCTCCCGCCAATCAATCCGGCCATGCTCGCGCTCGAGCTTAGGCGCGTACGTCGCCTCGCTTTCCTTCTGTGAAACCCGGGGAGCGTTCCCAGCCGCGAGAAGCTGCAACGCATCGAGAAGCGCCGCGGGCGCGATCTTCCCAAGCCGGTCGTGCAGCGACCCCCCGGTTTCCTCCGGCGTGAGATCGATCGTCCGCTGTAGCAGAATGTCGCCAGTATCGAGACCCTCGTTCATGTACATGACGGTGATGCCACTTTGAATGTCCCCGGCAACGATCGTTGCCTGGACCGGCGCTGCCCCCCGGTGCCGCGGAAGAAGTGAAGCGTGCAGATTGAGACACGCGATTACCGGAGTCTCCAGCACTTGGCGTGACAGAATCTGCCCGTAGGCCATTACGACAACGACGTCAGGAGCGAGCGCGGCGATTTGCGCAACGGCGTCATCGTGTTTGATCCGCAGCGGTTGCAGAACACGCAAGCCGCTCCCGGCCAGCGCTGCTTTGATCGGCGGTGCCTGGACCCGCTGCTCCCGGCCCGCTCGCTTGTCGGGCTGGGTGACGACGCCCGCGAGTTCGTGCTCTGGTGATTCGAGAAGAGCGCGCAGCGTCGGCACCCCGATCTCGCCGGTGCCGATAAAGACAATCCGCATCCGCAGCTATGGCAGGATAGCGCGCGGTGCAGCTGCGCGACGGGGGCGGGGACGAGGCCGACGCGCAGCCATGTTTTGCGCCATCAGCTTTTCGCCCGCTGTGATCTCCCGCTGGCCGACCGATGAAGCGCAGCCGGTGCAGAGATAATCGTAGATCTCTTTCTCGGGCAGGATTAGCAGGAGCCGCTCGCGCACCGGCATGGCCGTTTTGCACTTCTCGCAGTAGAGGCTGGAGGCGGTAAAATTTTCAAACTGTTGCTGGCTCATTCAACCCATTGACCCCGTCGTTAACGCTTTCGAGAATGTGGAGCAGAACCTTGGCTGGCGGCTGTGTCGCGTCAACACAAGTGATCCGGTCCTTGCCATAATAGGTCAAGACTGGTTTGGACTCTGTCTCGTAGGTCGCAAGACGCCGGCTGATCACTTCCTCGCTCGCATCGTCCAGTCGGTTGTCCTTCAAGGCCCGCTTGCGCAAGCGGACAAAAAGCGCGTCGCGATTAGGGCA
Source organism: Chthoniobacterales bacterium (assembly GCA_040005675.1). Taxonomy (GTDB): domain Bacteria; phylum Verrucomicrobiota; class Verrucomicrobiia; order Chthoniobacterales; family UBA10450; genus JACCXL01. Next base: position 3,371 of record JBDTYN010000160.1, on the reverse strand, counting down.
CGATAGGTGAAACACCTTTTTCACGTCGATGAGACTATCCATGATGGTCGCCTGGCCTACGTTCCGCGGGATGCCGTCCAGAACCAGGATGTCGATGTCGGGTTTGAAGGTATGAGCGTCGACCGCCGCGTCGATCCGGGCTTTCCACAGTTCCACGGTCACTTCATCAGGCACGAGTTCTCCGCGGCTCGAAAAATCGAGAAACGCGCGGCCCACTTTCGTGCGCGTGTCAATCGAGCGAAAGACGTCCCCGCAGGCGCAATGAAAGAAGCGCGGAATGGTGCCGAGCGTCTTTCCCTGGGTGCCTTTGCCGCTGCCGGGGGCGCCGAAAAGGAGGTATGTCTGGTATTTCATGAGGAACTGTCAGTTATAGCGCAAACGGTCATCGTTCGGCAACGACGGAGCTCGTCTATCGAATTCTGGTGCGCTGTCATCACGAGCCCGGGAAAGGGAGCCGCGACTGAACTTCACTTGGAAGCGGGACAGGAGGGCTCCAAAAACCGCGCTATTCCGCCTCGGGCAGCGCCTCAACGTTCACACGCCGGCCCGCGCGATCGAATCTCACCTGTCCGTCGATGAGCGCGAAAATCGTATAGTCGCGTCCGAGTCCTACATTTCTTCCGGGAAGAAATTTCGTCCCGCGCTGGCGGACGATGATATTGCCGGCCACCACTGCCTCGCTCCCGAATTTCTTCACACCGAGCCGTTTGCTGACGCTATCGCGGCCGTTCTTAACGCTGCCTTGTCCCTTTTTATGAGCCATGACTATTCAGCTGGTTTTTCGGTTTTGCGCGCTCGTATCGGTTTCTTTTCACCTTCAAGACTAATACCGGTGATCTTTACACGGGTCAGTTTGCGCCGATGCCCGACCGTGCGGTGATAGCCTTTGCGCCGGCGATATTTGAACGCGATGACCTTTTTATCCTTGCGTTGCTCGAGCACTTCACCGGTTACCGTCGCACCGGAAATCATCGGCGTGCCGTGAGTTAACTTGTCCCCATCAGCGTACATCACCACTTCGCCGAAGACGGCTTCCTTGCCAGACTCTACGTCGAGCAGGTCCACGTCGATGACGTCGCCTTCGGCGACGCGGTGTTGTCTACCTCCGGTTTTGATGATTGCAAAAGCCATCTGTTCTCCTTGGGAAAAGCTGCGCAAAATCACACGCGGAGTCGCCTTTGACAAGTGAAACGTTCGCTCGGCTAAGCGGCTCAGCCCTCATCCGCCGAGACGACAAGCACGAGCTCACCCTTTGGGGGATGCGTCTGGTAATGTTGCAGCAGCTCGGCTCCAGTCCCTCGACGAAACTCTTCGAATTTTTTCGTGAGCTCGCGCGCCACGCAGATCACCCGCTCGGGCATGATCTCGACACACGCGGCGAGCGTTTTCGTCAGGCGATAGGGTGACTCGAGGAATATCGTTGTCTCCTCCCGTCCCGCGGCAGCGTGCAGTTCTCGTTCCCGCTGGCCACGCTTGACCGGTAAAAAGCCGCGAAAGCAAAACTTCTCCATCCGGAAACCGGAGCCGACGAGCGCCGTGAGGATCGACGACGGCCCTGGCAAAATCGTGAAGGGCAGATTCCGCTCGATACATTTCCGGATTAGCCGTGCCCCAGGGTCAGAGAGACCTGGCATGCCCGCATCCGTGATAAGCGCAATATTCTCGCCTGCGACCACCCGCTCCGTCAGCTCATCGCTGCGTCTGGCCTCATTGTGCTCGTGATAGCTTATAAGCGGCTTCCGAATCTCAAAATGCCGCAGGAGATTCCCGGAATGACGGGTGTCTTCCGCCGCGATGAGATCGACGGCCCTCAGAACATCGAGCGCGCGCAGCGTGATGTCTTGGAGGTTGCCGATGGGAGTCGCGACCACATAGAGCATCCCACAGAATCAAGCAGGTCGATCAATCTCGCCACCAGCCGATTGACCTCCGATTCAACAGTATTAGGCAGGGGCGGATTGGACAGATTCGCCAAGATTGCTCGCACGCCAGCTTTAGCGCTCGCACTTTCCGCGACTGCAGCGCAGTCGATTCTGGTCAGCGACCGTTGATGGTCACGGATGGGTCGAGTGCGATCACTCCGGCGCTCGTGAACCTTCCGCTCTGATCGATTTCGCGGCGGCCAATTACGCGAAGGTTGTCGGTGGTGGCGGTGCCGATCGATTTGATCTCCACCCGTTGCGGGATCAGCGATCCAGTTACCATCACATACCGAGATCGCCTTGCGCGGCGCGAGTTGTTGCCAGGATGCGTCAGCGTGTCAGCGAGCACGCTGCCAGTAAGGGCAGTCGCCGCCAGGAGGGCGAGCCCGCCCTGCGTGAATGCCGTGGATCTGTTCATGCAAGGTTGAACACCGCGCCTTTGGGCAAGTCGCGTTTCCGTCTCTCGGAGACGAAAGTGCGCTGAACGAAGCAGCTAGATAGATTTGCGCTCGTCGACGGCAACAATCTGTAGATCCTCGCCAGCCCGTTCGAGCACGATACTTTTGCGCACCTTCCCGGAACTGCGCGCTTTTCCGTTCCGCAGCTCGAAGCGCAACGGAAAGGTCACTTTGAGCCGGCCATCCACCTGCGGTCGCACCTCCAATTCACCGTCCAACCAGAAGCGGCGCTCCGGCCATCGGCGATCGTATCGTAGTAAATCGTGCCGGATCTTCTCGCGGCTGACATTGCGTTCCCCGAAGTAATCGACGCGCGCGCCAAAGAATTCCAGCTCCGCGCCGATCCGTGGATCCAGACCGGCAAGCACGAACGCTCCCACATAATCCCGGAGCCGCTCGCGTCCAAATGCTCTTGTTGAGCCATTTGCACCGACATGTGGAACCGATGCCGCAGGCGCGCTTGGCGCCGGGGATGTCGCGGCTGTTTCGGGGCCTTGAATGTCTCCCTGCGACACGTCCACCGTAGCCGGCGAAGGGAGGCCGCCGGCATCGGAGTCGGGAACTTTTGGCGGCGGAATCTCGCCGGAGTTCAGACGTTCCAGAAACTGCTCATCGCTTTTGCGAAGGCGGCGCCATGCTTCGCTTTCCGGGCGCGCGGGGGACGCATCGGTTTCGGCCGGCGTGACGCCGAGTGCTTCGCTCGTCGCAGTATCCAACTGACCGGATATCTGGAGTCCATTACGAATCTGAAACCGCGTCAAGGCAGCAGCCGTTTCACTGTCGTAGGCACCATTGGCTTCGCCGAAATAAAGCGAACGGTCTTTCAACCGTTCCTGCGCTGCGCGGACGTTTTCGTCCGCTGAAACAGTCGCGACACAGGATAAACAGAGCGCGGGAAGAAAAAGCAGAATCCGCATCATCACTTCGCAATCGGATGTGGGTGGGCCGGTGCACGGGCGAAATTGCGAGCAGAAGGTCCTGTCCGGTCACG
>JBDTYN010000159.1:0-3999 GCA_040005675.1 Chthoniobacterales bacterium | reverse complement strand
TCGTCAGCGTATAAGTAACGACTAACCTCAGAGAACCGATCGATGGCCGGGCAGGGAGTGAAAGTCCCTGCCCGGTTTTTTGCCCGTTTTCCTTTGGGCCCGGGCGGCCCAATTGAATTATCGCTGTCGCGTTCGTGAGATTTTGCGCTTTGATATCAGCGAAAACCTCTCGAAAGGAACGCTCCCCTGTGGTTGAGTAGGAAGTATGTTGCCGCGAGGCAGTCTTTTCGTACGCGCGCGGCGCGCTCTTCCATGTACGCCGCAATCGCTGCACACGTGGTGGTGCGGGGTTGGACGCGGCCTCTGGCTCGGCACCGTCTTCGCGGTATGTTTCTGGGGAACGTTGGAACAGGTCGCTGCGGAGCCTGAGAAGCCGCACACTCCCGCCGCCGGCACAGTCGAACGCCGCGAGTTGATCAATGCGATGCGCGACACGGCTGCCCGCGATCTCGGGCAGAAAGTCATTTTCAATGTCGAAGGCCTCAGCGTGGTCGGCGACTGGTGTCTCGCGCGCGTGGTGCCACGGCGGCTAAGCGGTGGGCCGATCGATTTGCGAAAGACCAAATATCGCGAAGCCGCGCGTGCGCGCGGATTCGATCGCACAGGTGAAGCGTTGCTGAAACGAGGTGAGGGTCGCTGGACGCTGCGCGAATGGCATTTCGGAGCAAAGGACTCGGCCTGGCAGGAATGGACCGAAAAATACATCGCGCCTCCGGCGTCACCTGCGGAAGGGATCGCTGCCGTGCCGATGCCGACTCCCGGTCCCTTGGCCGTGCAGGCGTTGGCGTCACCACCGACACAACTCAACTCTGAATCGAACGCGTCGAGTGCTGCAGCGCCAGAGCCGACGCCCGCTCAGAAAGCACTTAGCGGAAGTGAAATCGCAAACGAGCCTTCGAAGCCTGTGGCGCCGCCGCAAGTAGCATCCGCTGCGGATTTGCCCGGTGGAGAAAAAGGTCCCGGGGATGCGATTGCAGCGTGGACGAAGGCGGCGGAGGCGGGGGATTTCAATGCGGAATGGAATCTTGCGCAGGCTTACGGGTCCGGAGCTGGCGCCCCGCGAAGCGACGCAGAGTTTCTCCGATGGATCGAGCGGGCAGCCGAACACGGACACTCGCAGGCGCAAGCGATCATGGCCGGGGCTTATCTTCACGGCGAAGGAGTGAAAGTCGATCAAGCGAAAGGTGTCGCCCTCGCACAGAAATCGGCCGGGCAAGGGAATGCCGCCGGCCAGTATTTTCTCGGATTGGCTTACACCAAAGGCATGCACCCGGTGGCAAGGGACCCGGCGAAAGCTTTCTCGCTCTTTCTGGGCGCGGCGCAGCAGAACGACAGCGGTGCGCAATGGATGGTGGCCCAGGCTTACGCGAATGGTGATGGAGTCGCGAAAAACCCGGTGGAAACAATGCGCTGGGCGCGGCGCGCAGCTGAGCAGGGACATCCTGATGCCGAGGCGTTCCTCGGCATCGCTTATTCCACGGGCGATGGAGTGGTGGAAGATCGGGGCGAGGCGGTCAGCTGGCTGACGAAGGCAGCGGCAGTCGGCAACGAAAGCGCCAAGGCTTATCTGGAAAAGTTGTCGTCCGAGACAAAAGGCAGCTCCTCTCCAGGAAGCACCGACAAGCCTTCGGTGACGCGTGGTCTCGGCTCAACCATCACTTCGCTCGCTCGCACATTATCGGAAAAAGAGGTCATGACTTTTTCAAAAGCCGGGGACCGAAGGGGCAGTGAAGTTTACACGGGATTTTCCGACGACGACACAATTGCCGTGAACGTTTTCTGCCACGAGGGGTGGGTCGAGAACGTCGCAATCACGGCCGGCGGGATGGCCGAGGGAAGCCATATCCATGCGCAAAATGTCGCGCGAACGGCGGCAATCCTGGAGGCGATTTTCAAGAGTACGACGGGTACGGAAAAGGCGTTGAAAGCCGTGCTCGCGTTCACCCGATCCCGCAAAGAAGCCGTTGAGTTAACGATCCAAAGTAAACGTCTGAAAATTTCAGACTCCGGGGAGGCAGGGAAAGATGCAATTGAGATCGCGCTCAAGCCGAGCTCAACGTCGAGGCCTGAAGCTTCGGCCAGCGTGAACGAGGCGGCGTCGTCCGCATCGATCCCTCTTGTCGCGCCGGCACCGATGAGCCCTTCGCCGAAGCCTGCATCTCCAGAAGTGCGACCCCCGGAAGAAGGTCCTTCGCTCGCTCCCAAACCGGTGATGCCTTCGCCAGCACCGGCGGTGGCTGAGTCGCGGCCACAATTGAACGAAGCTGCGGTTCCCGCAGCGCGGCCCTCGGCGGTAGTCGAGATTTCTCCCACGAGCGAACGGGTTCCGCAGAGCCGAAAAGATCGGGCACAACAGCCACCCTATCCGCCGCCGCTTTTTATTAAAAATGCTGTCGAGACCGACGTCCCGGGAAACGAATTTCGGCTCGAGCAATGGAGCGGGCCTGGGCATGGATTGCGTCGACGTCCGATCTACGAAACCTGGCTGGTTCCAACATCTGGCCAGCCTGTTCGGTTGCCGGAAGTCTCGATTGCGAGAGTGCCGGGCGAGGCGGACGTGCAGACGGACTCGGGTTCACTTGGGTTTCCTTCTGCCTTCAATTTTTCCCCCGACCGGAAATATCTGCTGCGCGTCCAGAAGATGTCGGAAAACACCGGCGTAGCCTATCTTTACCGTCGCTCGGAGGGTTTAAACTACAAGCCTTTCGTGCGTGACCTGCATCTGCAGGTGAGTGCTTCCTTTAGCCGCGCCAGCAACGTTGGTTCAAACGACGGATTGTTCGTGGTAGAATTTTCTTCCTGGGAATCCGACGGCTCACTCGTGCTGACACTGCGACGAAAGAAGGTATGGGGCTGGCGCTGCCGCTTCTCACCTGAAACCGGGGAGTTCGCCGAGTTCTCGAACAACAAGCGGGTGACGAAGATCCAAACGCCCGTCGATCCCACCCAGCCGTAGGCGCGCGAAGCGCGCTGTCGCGAATTCTGCGCGAACGATTCCCGATTCGATGATCAGCGGAATCGTGGGCGCGAACATTCGTCGCGGCGCTAAGGCTTCGCCACCACGCCGAGGAAGTCTCGCACGCGCTTGTCTTCGGAAATCGAAAACGCCCTGCCGTCGCTTCGGCGGCACCAGAAAGCGCTCGAGGAGCCGCCGTCCAGATTCATCGCGCGCCAGATCGTGAAGCTCTCGGACAGCTTCGGCGTCGCCAGAATTTCGGCGAGCTGGGCGAGCGAAACACTGCTGCAAGATCCAAGCGCCGCCTTCCCGCCGCGCGCCACCGCGACAAATGTTCGCCGCGCGCCGCGCGTCTCGTCGAGTCCATGCACCGCGAGGCCGAGATCGACGAGGAACGGTCCGCATTCGATCGCCGCATCGAGTTTGCGCTGCCGGGAGAACTCGCCGAGGCGGATGATTTCAACGCCGCGTGGCGCCGACGCGCTGAGCACGCCGGTCAACAAACGCGCTCTCGTTAACGGTCTCGTCGTTTTGCCATCGAGGACACGGAGCCCGATCGGGGCGAAGCTCGGATCGAAGTAGCCGCCGTTTACGCCCGCTATGCAGTTTTCGCGCTGCATCGCCGCCGCAAGGTCATCCTTTGCTTCCGCGTTATCGATCACGCGCAGCGTCGCCGACCTGGTCGAGAACAATGCGAGCTCAAGGATAGCCTGCTCACCCGAATCAGAGTTCACGACGACATGCCGGTGCTCGACGCGCTCACCCGCGTCGATTTCCGATTCAGAGGCGCCCACATGCCAGTCCGCGCGCGCTGAAGTGGCGACCACGAACAAAAGCAAAAGGAAGAACCTGTGCGTAACGATAAAAATACTGTCCCGCAGGTAGCCTTGGTTCTGTAAAAGCAGCGGCGTTTCAGACAGACGCCCTCGAACCGCCCCTCTTTTTAACGTCAAGCCGAGCGTTGTTTTAAAACTTGGCATCGTATTTCGCAACCAGCTGCTGAAATCGCGGATGGCTGCGCAGCGCGTCCCACGTCGGCTCGA
>JBDTYN010000158.1:0-4448 GCA_040005675.1 Chthoniobacterales bacterium | reverse complement strand
CGATCGTGAAGCCGTTCAAAACGGACGCCGTGAAAGAGGCGCTCGCCGAGGTCGGTGTCGAGGGGATGACTCTAAGCGAGGTGAAAGGTTTTGGTCGCCAGCAGGGCCATAGCGAAATTTATCGAGGGGACGAGTACACGGTCGAATTTTTGCCGAAGGTGAAATTCGAGATCGTGCTGTCGGACGATCGTGTGCAGCGCGCTGTGGAAGCGATCATGCGCGCCGCGAAAACGGGCAAAATCGGCGACGGAAAGGTCTTCGTTACCGAAGTCGAGGAGGCGATTCGCATTCGCACCGACGAGCGCGGCGCCGAAGCGATCTAACCGCCACCTATCCCGGTCTGTCTTGGAAATGAACGACTTTCTTATCTCCATTCTACTCGGGGTCGTCGAGGGATTGACGGAATTCATCCCGGTGAGCTCGACGGCGCATTTACGAATCGTGGAAGCGCTCCTTCATTTGGACCTGCATGACAGTTTCTGGAAAATGTACAGCGTCGTCATCCAGCTCGGCGCGATTCTGGCCCTGCCGGTTTATTTCGGCGAGCGTATCGCGAGATTCCTTCGTTCTTTTCCAGTTGGTGAAGCGCACGATCGAACTGTTCTGACCCACCCCCTAAGTCTCACGCTTCTGGCTTTTGTGATCACCGCGATACCTGCATTCCTATTGAAGAAGCAGATCGGAGAGAACCTCGAAAACCTGACGGTGATGGCGTGGGCGCTTTTAGTGGGCGGTGTAGTGATGTGGATCGTCGATGCCATGTTTACGCGGCCACGCGTCGAGCGCATGGAAGCGATGAGCCTGCCGCAAGCGGCCTGGATCGGCGCGGCGCAAATTCTTTCGGCCGTTTTTCCTGGCACTTCGCGTTCAATGTGCACGATCGCAGCCGGGCAGATCGCTGGTTTGTCGCGTTCCGCCGCGCTGGAGTTTTCTTTTTTTCTCTCGATGCCGACGATGGCTGTCGCGACCGGCTATGATTTTCTGAAAACCGTCCTGCCACATCGCCACGCCGATGCAGCGGATGGCAATCTAGCTCCGCTGGTGATGACCGGGCACAATTGGCTGGTGCTGGCAATTGGCTTTGTCGTCTCCTTCGTCGTCGCCTTGGGAATAGTCGCCTGGTTCATGCGCTGGGTGCGGGATCGCGGCTTCGCGCCCTTCGCCATTTACCGGATTATACTGGGCAGCGTGTTGCTACTGCTGATCGCGCGTGGTCTTCGTTAACAGAGGCAAATGGAGAACGAAGCGATCCTCCCCGACCTCCAGAGCGCGGTGCTCTGCGAAGATGTGCGCTGTGAGTTCAACGGAATGCAGACGCTGGTCGGTGTGCTCAATGTCATCCCAACGCCGACGCTGCCGATCAACTACATGCGGCTCTGCATCTGGTCGCGGTGGTGCAGCGGCTCGGGTAAATTCCGGCAACGCTCTCGAATTGTTGGCGTCGACGAACAGCAGGTAATCGCGCACGCCGAAGTCGAATTCGAGTTGAAGGAAATGGAAGGGCACGCGACCAACGTGCATTACTTCGGCGGCGTGCAGTTCCAGCAGTTCGGCATGCATCACGTCGAGATTTTCCTCGACGACCAGCTTCGCCTGCGGTTCCCGCTGCCGGTATTGCGCATCGTGCCGCAATAGCGGAGTGCTGGCGTGCGGTGCCTTGCACGGGAACGGCGTTGCATTCCCAGTCCAGCTCCCACGCGCGAAGCCCGCAAGCCTGTCCGGTAGAACGAGACCCCGTCTCGCCCCACCGAGAGAGGCGCTCGCGCGGGAACTGCGCTAAGCGCGCATCAGAACGAGAACCAGGATGATGAGGAGGACAAGGCCGCCGCCGGGAAAGTAACCCCAGGTCGAAGGCAGATAACCCCACGTTGGCAAAGAGCCAATCAAAAGCAGGATGAGGATAACAAGCAGGATGGTGCGCATGGCGGAGATTAGGGCGGGCCGCCTCGCGCTGACAATCCTTTTCTGCAAGCGGTTCTGCGGGCCCGGAACCTGAAACTTCTTGCAGCCACGCCCGCGCTTCTTATTTTCCGACGAGTCCCGACTGCGTCCGCGACGGATGTGATCGGGACAATTTCTTGCCCGTTTGTTGAGCTAAATGGCAAACACAATTCTGATTGGCGCGCAGTGGGGGGATGAAGGCAAAGGCAAAATCATCGATGTCCTGACGGCGAAAGCCGACATCGTGGTCCGCAGCCAGGGCGGGAACAACGCCGGGCACACCGTAATTCATCGAGGCACCCGGTACATCCTGCACCTGATTCCTTCGGGCATTCTTCGACGCGGCAAAGTTTGCGTAATCGGAAACGGAGTCGTCGTCGATCCCATTGCTCTCGTGGCCGAAATCGATGGTCTGAGAAAGCTCGGCATCCCCGTGGGCAAGAACTTGTTGATCAGCAACTGCGCACATCTTGTCCTGCCCTATCACCGCCTGCTCGACGAGCAGCGGGAATTAAGCAAAGGCCATGCAAAAATCGGGACAACGAAACGTGGAATCGGTCCCGCCTATGGAGACAAGGCCGCGCGGACCGGGTTGCGCATGTCCGACTTGATGCAGGCCGAATTGTTCTCGAGAAAGCTGCAGGCAAAAATCCGCGAGAATAATAGCATCCTGCAGGCCCTCGGCGCGGCGCCGGTGAATTTCGCGAAGGTGAACGAAGCCTATCTCGCGGCCGGCGAACGATTGCGGCCTTTCGTTGGGAACACGGTCGTTTACCTCCATCGCGCATTGCAGCGTGGCAAAGAGATTCTCTTCGAAGGCGCGCAAGGCACCTTCCTTGATATCGATCACGGGACGTACCCGTATGTGACGTCGTCAAACACCACCGCCGGCGGCGCATGTACCGGGTCGGGCGTTCCTCCGCATCGAATGGATCTCGTGCTCGGCGTGATGAAAGCGTATACGACCCGAGTGGGAGAAGGGGCGTTGCCGACAGAAGATGCGCAGGTCACGGAAATGCTGCACAAAATGGGACGCGAGTTCGGAGCGACTACCGGACGCGCCCGCCGCTGCGGCTGGTTCGACGCGGTCGCGACACGGTATGCGACGATGATCAACGGCATCGATGAAGTCGCGATCACGAACCTTGACGGGCTCGATGCGGTGGATCCGATTCGGATTTGCGTCGCTTACCGTTTGAAAGGGAAGCGGCTCGACGTTCCTCCGTGTGACGCGGCGCAACTGGAAGATTGCGAAGCGATCTACGAGGAAATGCCGGGTTGGAAAACCTCGACGGAAGATGCGCGAAAATTTTCCGAGTTACCGTTACGGGCGCGCAAGTATGCTCGCTGCATCGCGGAGCTGACCGGTGCAGCGCTCAAAATCGTCAGTGTCGGTCCTGCACGCGGACAAACAATTATCGTCTAGGGTGAAGGACCATGGCTCCGCCCCCGAAGACGATTCCGCGCCACATCGCCATCATCATGGATGGTAACGGGCGCTGGGCCAGGGCGCGCGGGCTACCGCGGATCAAAGGGCACGAGGAAGGCGCGAACGCGGTCCGCGCCTGCGTGGAAGGTTGCGGCGATTTGAAGGTGCAATTTCTAACGCTCTACGCCTTTTCCGCGGAGAACTGGCGCCGGCCGAAAAGCGAAGTGTTCGCGCTGATGCGATTGCTCGAGCAATTTTTGAAACAGAAAACGCCGGAGCTCCTTGAGAAAAATGTGCGGCTCGAGGCGATTGGCCGCTTAACCGACCTGCCGGCGAGCTGTCAGAAGCAGTTGGAAAAATCGATCGCCCAGACGTCGGAGAACGATGGGCTGACACTGATCCTCGCCTTGAGTTACGGGGCACGGCTCGAGATTATTGATGCGATTCAAAGTCTGCTGCGAGAAATCGAAACGGGGCGGCTGGATCGGAAAAAGATCGACGCCGAGCTGTTCAGCCAGCATCTCTACACGCGCGCGTATCCGGATCCCGATTTGTTGATTCGCACCTCGGGCGAAATGCGCCTCTCGAACTTTCTCCTCTGGCAACTTTCCTACACCGAAATGTACGTCACCTCGAAGCTCTGGCCCGATTTCGGCAAGGAGGACCTCTTCGCCGCGGTGGAAGAGTTCGCGCAGCGGCAGCGCCGCTACGGCAGCGTGTAGGAGGAGCGGCGACAGTTGCAGAATTTCAACTGCCCTCATCAACACTCTCGCGCTGAGAGAAAGTGCGGTCCGTGCATTGGGAGTATTTGTTCAGCATTGCCTCGTGCTCCTTTGCCGTCATCCCGAGGCTGGCGCAGCGCGCCGAGGGACCTCACCGAGTCGCTCTCGATCACGCAAGCAATCATGTGTGATCCAGGTGCTATGCGAGGTCCCTCGCCGTCTGCGCGGCTCGGGATGACCGACCTCAAGTCCTCGGACTCGCGGCTGGTGTTGAGCTCGTGATAAGTACGAAGAAGTTGGAGACTAATCAGGGCGGAGCCGGTAGCTGAGGACAGTTGAGCGGAGAAGGGAAAAGA
>JBDTYN010000157.1:0-6394 GCA_040005675.1 Chthoniobacterales bacterium | reverse complement strand
AGAGCGCGACGCCGGCCGTCTGGGGTGTCATCCTTCAGTTCCCGTTCTATGCCGGCATCGCGGGCATCATTACCTCCACCCACCTGAGCCAGCAGATCGCGCACGCCTTCGTCGGGATTTCCTCCGCGAAAACCTTTCCCGCTATCGTCGCGATTTACTCCGCCGTGCTCGGCGTCTTCGTGCCCTCCGGCGGCTCGAAATGGGTCGTCGAAGCGCCTTACGTCATGGCGGCGGCGCACGAGCTCAAGGCGCACCTCGGCTGGGTCGTGGCGGCCTACGACCTCGGAGAAGCGCTCGCTAATCTCGTGCAACCCTTTTGGATGCTACCAATCCTGGGCCTGTTCGGCCTCCGCGCGCGCGACGTGATGGGCTACACCTTCGTCGTCTTTCTCGTTCTCGTCCCCGTGGTGCTTCTACTCGTGACTATCCTCGGAGCAACGCTCTCCTATCCGCTGTAGCGTGATGGCGTAGCCATGCTGCCGAAGCAGTCTTCCCGCAACGCCAGCCTCAAGCCTTGCACCGGAAACCACAAAATTCGTTTTCGCAGAATGCCGAAACCAGCACGCTGCAAGCGTGCGCTCCCAATCGCCAGAGTGCCTCAAGGTTGACCCATCCGCGCCTAACCGTACGTTCCCGGCTCGCGTCCGCACCTCTCCCGCAGACGTAATCTCCCGCTAACCGCTTCCGCTAATTTCTATGATGACACTCGAATATCCTCTCGACGACGAATCACGCGCTTTCCTGGAATCGGTGGAGGAATTCGGCCGCACCGAAGTCGCTCCGTACGCGGATCAGTGGGATAACGACGAGCAATTACCGCGCGAAATTTTCACGAAAGCGGGAAAGCTCGGACTCATGGGAATGGTCGCGCCGAAGGAATACGGCGGCCGCGGATTAAACTACGTTACAGCCGCGATGGCGGTAAAGGAACTCGGCAAACAATACGCGTCGCTCGCGATGGACATCGCGGCGCACAACGCCCTCGCGGTCGGCCAGATCAACATGTTCGGTACGGAAGAGCAGAAGCAGAAATATTTGCCACGTCTAACGAGTGGGGAATGGATCGGCGGATGGGGTTTGACCGAGCCAAACGCCGGGAGCGACACCGGCGGTATCGAGACGAGGGCGGAGCAGCAGGGCGAGCATTGGCAAATCAATGGAATGAAGCATTTCATCACGAGCGGCCGCATTGCGGACTTGCTGGTGGTGATTGCCACAACCGGCCGCACCGACACCGGCAAGAACGAGATTAGTGCTTTCATCATGATGAAAGATCAGGTGACGCCGGTGCGGAAAATTCGCACCTACGGTATGCGGGCGAGTGAAACCTCCGAGCTGCGCTTCAACGATTCGAAAGCAGAAATTCTCGGGGAGCGCGGGCGCGGGCGCGAGCAGGCGCTGACGGTTCTCGACCGGGGTCGCATTAGCATCGCCGCGCTCGCGGTCGGGATCGCGGAAGCAGCGTTCGACCGCGCGAATTCTTATGCGAACGAGCGGAAGCAATTCGGTCATGCGATCGGCAACTTCCAGGCGATCCAGTGGATGCTGGTCGATTCCGCGATGGAACTAGAGGCGTCCGAAGTGATGACGATGCACGCCGCGCATTTGCAGGATCAGGAAATGAACACGACGAAAGAATCTGCCATGGCAAAGCTGTTCGCCTCCGAATCAGCCGTGAAGATTTGCGATCGCTCGATGCAAATTCACGGCGGATATGGCTACAGCCGCGACCTGCCGATCGAACGGTATCTGCGTGACGCCAAGCTTTGCACGATCGGCGAAGGCACCTCGGAGGTGCAGCGCCTGGTCATTGCGCGCCACGTGCTCAAGGAAGCCAAGCCGCTCAAGCTCGCGCATCGCGAGCCGCGGGAGCCGAACGCGTAAGCGGCTGCGCCGGTATCTGTTTCCGCCCTAGGTAGCGCGCGCATTTTGCGAAACGCCACCCGGAGCCCCGCGTGCTCCGCAGAATGCGGAGCATTGCGCGCAGGATGCGCGCGCTACCCCTCACACCATCGGCCGAAAGCGCCCAACCACTTGCTGCAATCGGCCGGTGATCTGGCCTAACGAGCAGACTTCGACCGCTTCGAGGAGCGCGGGGAAGCAGTTTTCGCCGCTTTCCACGACTGCGGTCAGCCTGTCGAGCACCTTCCCGGCCTTGCGTGCGTTCCTGGCTTTGAACTTCTTCAGGCGATCGACCTGTAACTGTTGCTTCGAACGCGGAGTCCGGGAAAGCTCGATCTCGGGTGCCTCTTCATTGCTATTACGGTATTTGTTAAGCGCAATGATGGGTCGCGTCCCGTCATAAATTTGTTGCTCGTAGCGGTGCGCAGCATTCTGGATCTGGCTCCGCTGATATCGATGTTCGATTGCCGGCACCACGCCGCCGAACTCTTCGATCTGTCGGAATTCTTCCAGAATTGCGGCCTCCACGGCCCGCTCGACCGCCTTCATTCCGGGCGAGCCGCTGAGCATATTCATCGTGTGTTTGAAGATGCCGGATTCGTCGAGCAGGATCGCCTGCCCGTGCGCGGCGAGACGGATCCATTCCTCACTCGGCGTCGTGAACGGTTCGTCGGCGCTATTTGAGTGGCACGAGTTGGTGCCATTCATGTAAGCGAGCATCAGTTCCGCGGCAGTGCGCGTGAGATTGTTCTTGAATTCGGCGGCGACGAGCGAACGCCCGCTCGTTTGCGTGTGTAATTTAAACATCTGCGCCTTGGGCCCGGCGCCGAACGCGTCGCGCATCCCGATGGCCCAAATGCGCCGCGAGACACGCGCGAGCGCGATGTATTCGACGTCCAAACCGCAATCAAGAAAGAAGGAGAGACGCGGTCCGAACTCGTCCACATGCAGGCCGCGCGCCGCCATCATCTCGGCGTAAGCAAAACCGTTCGACAAAGTGTAGGCCGCCTGCTGCACGGGCGTCGCACCGGCTTCGCCAATGTGATAACCGCTGATGGAAACCGGATACCAGCGTGGCATTGCGCGCGTGGTGTATTCCATCATGTCGGCGAGAAAACGGAGCGACGCCTCGACCGGGAAGATCGTTTCGTTCTGCGCCTGAACTTCTTTGAAAATGTCGGCCTGAATAGTGCCGCGAAGTTTCGGCACAACATCCGCACCGAATCGCCGCTTTGCCGCGGCGATGTACATCGCCATGATGATCGGGGCCGGACCACTGATGGTCATCGAGGCGGAGAAACTCGGCGCGCCCATATCGAAACCCGCATACAGGCGCTCCATGTCTTCGACCGTATCGACCGCTACGCCGCCCTCGCCGATCTTGCCGAAAACGCCGTCGGCATCGCTGTCGATGCCGTAAAGTGTGGGCCCGTCGAACGCGGTGCTGAGGCGCTTGGAACGCTGATGCGCGCCGAGGTAATGGAACCGCTCGTTCGTGTCTTCGGCCAGGCCCATGCCCGAAAACAAGCGTGTCGGCTCCTCCGTTTCAGCGAGCTTCGCGAGACCGTTGCTCCCGTTTTTCCCGTGACCCTTCCTGCCATTGGAGCCGCTCTTCTTCTCGTAGCTGCCAACGTCAACCGTCACGTCTTTCAGCGGCTCTAGATACATCTCGCGGTAGGCGCCATTGAGATACGGGAACTCGCCCGGCAACCCGTCGCCGAGCAAATAGCGCGCGATCTCACCCGCCTCGTCGATCTCCGGCAGCGCGAGACGCGGCAATTTTAATCCCGTAGGCGCGGTGCCGGCCGGCGTTTTCGCCTTGATCTCGTTCCAGCGCTCGAGCATCTGCCGCCCAAATTTCGGGTCGATCCGTGCCCGCTTCACTTCGTCGAGCACGAATTGGTTGTAGTTCTCTACCGACTCAACAACGCGTCCTAGCTTGCTCATAGATTCGTTACTTCCTTTGGGAATCAACGTCCCGCTGTCATTCTGAGCGGAGCGCAAGAATGACGTGCTGGACAATACAGCTTCATTTGATGGTTAGCAGGCCGGAAAGCTCATCCACGCCTGGATCGCGATGGCGCTTCGCAACGGTCGAGACCATGATTTGACTCCGTTTATTTTGGTCCAGTCGCCGGTCGATTTCCAGCGACGCGGTGCGCGCACGCTTCTGGTCGCTTTTGTTCACCACCACGATATCCGCCAGATCGAGCATGACGATCTTTTGCAACTGCAAGCGGCTGCCGTAATCGGGGTTCATCACGAGCACAGTTTGATCGACCAGCCTGGTTCGGAAAGGCATTGCCTCTTGTCCGGTCCCTACGGTTTCGAGGATGACATAATCGAAGCCTGACTGCGCCAGTAGCTGCAGGCAATCCTCCGTTGCAGGCGACAAGCCACCGGCCTGCCCCCGCGTCGCCATGCTGCGCATGAAAACGCGTTCGTCCTGCGAGTTGATCATGGTCGCGCGATCGCCGAGAAGCGCGCCTTCGCCCACGACGCTGGGATCATGGGAAAGAATTGCGATCCGCGATTTTGCGTCGCGGTGCAGGAGGCGCAATACCAGCTCGTCGATCAACGTCGTTTTCCCTGCACCGCCTGGCCCGGTGAAGCCGATCACTTTCGAACTTCTGGACTTCCTCTTACCTTTGATGCGCTTTGGCCGTTTGCCATCCGCGTAAGAGTCTTCAATCTCGGTCAGCTTGCGCGCGAGGAGCATCTCGGGCCGCGCGTTTTTGCGCCTGGCACGTTTCCCTTTTCCGTAATGGTGGTGAACAAACTCGACCATCTCGCTCAGCGACGTGCCGGCGAAGAAAATCTTGTCCACGCCCTTCCGCTGCATCAGCGCCTGATCCTCATGCGTGATCGTCCCGCCGCCACCGCCAAAGACTTTAATGTCATCGGCCCCCCGCTTCTTTAGGAGGCGGACGACTTCGGCGAAAAACTCAACGTGTCCGCCGTTGTAGCTGGAAATGCCGATGGCGCGCACGTCTTCCTGGATGGCGGTGCGGACAATATCCGCGGCGTAGCGGTGATAACCCAGATAGACGACTTCGATTCCATGGCGGATGAATTCGAGATTGATCGTGTTGATCGCGCTGTCGTGTCCGTCGCAGATCGGGACGGCGGTGAGGACGCGAATCGGTGAAGCCATCGAGTCGCAAATGTTAGCGGCAATCGTTTTCCGAGCAACAGAATGTGGCAGAGCGGCCGAAGCGCGACGAGGTCGTCTGATAGGGGCGAGACTCTGTCGAGCCTCCGAGTCGGAGCGAAGGCAGATTCTCTCGAGCAGACGCAGAGTGACCAGACGTTGGCGGATTCTTCCTTTTCCGGTGCACCAGGCACAACAAGGCTGGACAGAGTCTCGCCCTACCATTGAAAACAATCGCAGGCGGGAGACGCGGTGAAGACAAAGAGGCGAACCCGGCGGCTCTCCTTTTTCCTGTTTCGCTGATTCGAGTCCAACCGTTATTACTCGTGAATGAAGGATCCACTCGATTTTAGCGGCAAGGTAGTGCTGGTCACCGGTAGCTCGCGCGGCCTCGGCGCGGCGATGATCCGGGCTTTCGGCGCGCGCGGTGCGCAGTGCGTGGTTAATTTTGTTGCGGACGCACAAGGCCAAAATCAAGCGGACGCCGAAATGGTCGCGCGCGAGCTGAATAATCCACTCGTCCTCCAGTGCGATGTCACAAACTCGGAGCAGGCGACCTCGATGATGTCGCAGATCCAAGAGCGCTTCGGTGGACTCGACGTCCTGATCAATAATTCCGGCATCATCCGTGATCGCACAATGAAGAAATTGACGCTGGAGGATTTCGAAAGCGTGCTGCAGGTGAACCTGACCGGCACGTTCAACGTGACACAGAAAGCTGCGGCGATTTTCCGCAGCGGCGGACGCGTCATCAACCTCTCGTCGGTCAGCGGGCAAATGGGATTGTTTGGCCAGGCAAATTATTCGTCGAGCAAGGCCGCCATCATCGCCCTGACGAAAGTCTCCGCGCGCGAGCTGGCGCGCCAGAACATCACCGTGAATGCGATCGCCCCCGGCTTTATTGACGTCGGCATGAGCAAGGGAATGCCGGATGAAGTGACTGATAACTTCAAAAAACAGATTCCCCTCGGCCGCCTCGGTGAGGCACGTGAGATTGTCGACGCTGCGCTTTTCCTGGCCTCACCGATGGCGAGTTACATCACCGGGCATGTTCTGAATGTGAACGGCGGTTTTTACATGGGATGAACCGGTCGGCTGGCAGCAGACGCGATACTGTCGGTCAGGCCCACAGTCGAGGACTAGCGCGCTCTGTTCAGCCGATTTCACCGCAATAAAATCCGGCATGACTGACGAACTGCATTCCACTGCCGTCTGGCGCTCGGAAGAGAAGCGCGTCGAGGAGAAAAGCGCCGTCTTCAAAAAGGAGCTTGGCCTGCGCGATCTGGTCCTGACGCAGATCGTCTTCGTTGTTGGGACCTCGTGGGTCGGCACCGCGGCGAA
>JBDTYN010000156.1:0-6519 GCA_040005675.1 Chthoniobacterales bacterium | reverse complement strand
AAAGCGCGCACTGACCCGGTGTGATACCGCGAAACGGAGGCGAGGCGTTGCAGCGTCTCGCGAGCGGCGGCGCTGATTGCGTCATCGGGAGAGTGGATCTGTAGGACCGCGAGATTAAACTGGTAAAGGTCGTTAGCCGGCTCCTGTTTGACCGCGGCGGCGAACTGTTTCTCGACCTCAGCATCGTTGCCTTCGGCCCGCGCGAGCCAGCCGGCGACGACGTGGTAGGCTGCCTTGTCGCGATCCGCCGGTTCGACACCTTCGAGGGCACGGCGCGCGATATCGAGTTGGCTGAAACGCAGGGCGGCCGAGGCCAGATTCAGGTGGCTTTCCAAAACATGCGGGAGAAGGTGCGCAATCTGCGCGCGCCACGAGACGGTCTCGGCACGGTTCTGTTTTTCCGTCGCTTCCGCCAGGACGTAGTAGGCGGGGAGAGAAGATGGTTGCACTTTCAGCGCTTCCTGCGCGGCAAGCGTAGCGCCTGCGAGATCGTCTTTTTGCAGGAGCGCGTTTGCCCGCTGCAGAAGACGCGATTCGCGCCAGCCGTTGTAAGCACGCGGACCGTAGAGCAGGCAGGTCGTGCCAATCGCCATTCCGACAAGCGTGGCCAAAACCAAGATCGCGATCTGCCGTGGCGAAAGGCGGGTTGCGGCACGCGGGTTCTTCACCCTTCGCTTGCGACGGACGCGCCGAACCTTGCCTGACATCGCGGCAGTCAACTGCGCCGGAGATCAGAATGCAACTGAGGTCGGCGCGGCGGCGCTAGACCCGTGACAGTTCTTCGGCTGCGCGGACAACGGGCACATGCTCGATTGCCTCGCTTACTCGTTCGCGCAGACGACGGCCCCAGACGTAGCGCGCGAGCAGGACCTTAAGCGTGGCGGTGAGCGGGACCGCGAGAATGGGGCCGAGCAATCCTCCAATGAGGAGGCCCCAGATGAAAATCGAGACAATGACGGTCATTGGATGGAGACCGACTGAGTTCCCCACAATCCGAGGCGCATAAAAGATCGCCTCTAGGTTCTGGATCCCTAAGAAGATCACCGTAACCCAAAATGGATGCCACCAATCGCCCCATTGTGCAGCTGCGATCAAAACGGCTGGAATCCAGCAAATAACGATGCCGACGTATGGGATCATCGTGAGAAAGACAACCAGCAAACCGATCAGTGGCGCAAAAGGCAGGCCGATGATCGTGAGAGCGGTCCCGATCAGAACGCCATCGACCAAACAAACCAGGAGCTGGCCGCGGAAGTACGCGATCACGTAGTTGTTGATTTGGGTAAGAACGGCGGCGACTTCGTCTTTCAACGGCGAGGCGCGCAGCGGCAGATACTCTTTCCAGCGACGTTCGATCGACGGGCGTTCTTTGAGGAAGAAAAACAGGTAAATCGGCACCATCACCAGACTGAGCAAAAAGCCGGTGACGCCAAGGAAGCCGCCGATGCTTGTTTGGACGAGCTTCCAGAGCCGATCGAGCAGTGTTGGCAATTGCTTCTCCAGATTCGGCATCTGCTTCTGCACCCATTCTTGAATCCGCACTCGTTCGGCCGAAGTCAGCTTCGCTGCGGCGGGGGGGGGAATTTCAGCAGGCGAGATTTCCGGCCCGGAAGCGGCGCCGGCGGGTGATCCCTCGACCTGCGGGAATTGCGAAATCGGAGCAGACGCGGGCGTAGCTTGGGGAATCGGAGTGGGGGAGGCCAGGAGCCAATTCACAAAGCTCGTGGTCGCCGAGTCGGACTTATTTTTCCCGACACCGGGCATCCCGAATTTGCGGTCGTAGCGGTAGATCCAATCGACCACCTTATCGCGCGCTTTTTCCGTGTAGCGCGGCAGTTCCTTGGCCGCGTTCGCGGTTTGCATCGAGATCGCCGGAACGACCCATGCCATTAGTCCACCGATCGCCGCAAAGGCGAGGACGAAGAGAAGCACGATCGCCTTGGTCCGGCCGACGCGCCCGCTCATTCGGGTCACAACCGGATCGAGCAGGTACGCGAGGATGGCGGCGATCGCGACCGGAATCAGGATTGGCTGCAGAAAGCTCATCACGTTCGCGGCGATATAGATGACGGAAACGACAACGCTGACGATGAAGACAATGAAAAGAGCCGTAAGCGCAGTCCACATCGTCTGTCGCTGCCAGGGTGTGGGATAGTTTTTCATTTTCGCGATAAGAACCTTTCGGGAAAAGCGCCCATCATTACAAGGGGTTCGCTTACGACGGCCCGGCCTTGCTCATCTTGGTTTTCAAACCGTCGATTTTTTCCGCGAGTGTTCGATTCGCTGGGTCGAGCGAAACCGCCTTCTGCCAGTAATCGAGCGCCTGCGGAACGCGATTCAATTTCGCACAGGCATCGCCGATATGTTCGAAGACAACGGGATCATCGCGCCCCAGATTTTGCGCGGCTCGCAATAACTCGTTCAGCGCATCCGCGTAATTCCCCTGCCGGAAGTGCAGCCATCCAAGGCTGTCGAGATAGGCCCCATTATTGGGATCGAGCTGCAGAGCGCGCTGAATTAGTTCGCCCGCTTCTTCCAGATGAGTGTTCTGATCGACCCACATGAAGCCGAGATAATTGCACGCCTCGGCCGCGTTCGGCGGATCCAGCGCGATCGACTTCTTGAAGAGATCCGCGGCCTTGTCGTAAAGCCGGGCCTGCTCTGCCGCAGCCGCATATTCAAAATAAAAGCGCGCGTTCGCGAGGTCGGGCGTACTCGCCTCCGCCTCGTGCCGCGCTTCCTCAAAGGTCGCGACCGCGTCTTCCGGACGTTTCGCTTCGCGCTGCGCCAGAGCAAGCAGGTAGGTGAATTCCGGCACTCCCGCAAAACGCTGACGCGCTTCGATGAGCAATCTGATCGCCCGCCCACCCTGCTTTAGCGGCCCAATCAGCAACTCAGCGAGACGGATCGAACTTGTCGCGCGCTCTGGATTAATCAGCAGACTCTGCTCATAGTTAGCGGCCGCTTTTGCGAATTGCGTTTTCGCTTCCTCCGCATGCTTTTCCCGCGCGAGGGTGCGACCATCTTCATCAAGCAATTGCGCGAGAAGATCGTACGCCTGGTATCTCTCAGGATGAAGCTTAATGATGGCTTCGAGCATCTCGACCGCGCGCGCCCGTTGATTTGTCAGGACGAAACCCGTCGCGAGCTTTTCCCGCGCATTCGGGTCGTCCGGTTGTAACTCAAGGACGCGCAAATAAAGCGGGATCGCTTCCTGAATCTGCTGGGAGGAACCATAGAAATCGGCGACGTCCTTGAGGACGGCGGGATCGTCGTGCGCGTTATCGGCTGCGCGTTTAAAGATCTCCTTCAAGCGCCGCATCTCGTCCGGCTTGGGCTGCGCGTCGTCCTTGGTGACGATTGAGGCGTAAAGTTTGCCCAGCCGCGTCCAGAAAACCGGATCGCTGCTCTGGATTTGCGCCGCGCCTTCCAGCGCGCCTAACGCTTTTTTCGGATTTCCAGTGTCAACATAGATGTCATAGAGCCGCTGATACGCCTCCACATTTTGCGGATCGAGCGCGAGAGCGGCGTTTGCATACTTTAGCGCCTGATCGGTCTTCTTCAGGAACCTGGCGTAGATGAACGACAGTTGAAGATAAGGCGCCACCGCCTTCGGGTTCGCTTTGATCGCGTCCTTCAGGACGTCGATCGCCTGCGGAAAATCCTCGTCGCGGCCGAGGAGTGCGGCAACGCGGGTGGCGAGCGCCGCCTGCCCGGGATCGACATTGAGCACGTTGCGGTAAGCCGCCAGAGCCTCCTCCGTTTCGCCATCCTCTTCCAGGCGCGCTCCTTCGACAAAACTGGCAAGCGCGTTAGCCTTGCGTTGCCCTTCCTGGGAGAGAGCGAGATCGGTCGCGGGCGTGGAGCTGAGTGAATCGTCCTGGCGTTGAAGCGTCGCTACCGGCACCTTTTGCATCTGCGAACGACCTGGCCGCGAGGGGCGTGCCGACAAGCTGCCGGCGATCGTGCCGGCGGCGAGGAGCAGAAATAAACGCAAGACCACGATTCGACCGGGAAGCCGCTTTCGCGCCATGTCGCGAGTCTAACGGGAGGAGCTGCCTCGCGCAAACTGCCGCGCGCGACGATCAGCCTAACGAGCGAAGAAACGCCTTTTACGACTTATATCGCAAACGCTTCTTATGACGATTCTCCTTCATGCGCTTACGGCGCTTGTGTTTGGAGATTTTCGCCTTTCGACGTTTCTTCAGAGATCCCATAAAGGTTTGAGCAGCTTGCCGGTTTACCGGAGCGCAATGCAAGCATCGGATGCGGGCAACTGCAAACGACTTCTTCGCTAGGAGGCGATCTTTCGGAGCGCCTGGCGAAGGAGCTCGACGTGCTCCGCCGGCCTTACCTTGCGGAAGATGGTAGCGATGCGGCCCTCGCCATCAATGACAAACGTGCTGCGCTGCGCGCCCATATATTTCCTGCCATACATGCTCTTCTCAATCCAGGCGCCGTAGGTATTCACGATTTCATGCGCCGGATCGGAAAGGAGTGGGAACGGCAGGCGGTATTTCTCCACAAACTGCTGGTGGCTGGCCGCCGAATCGATGCTGACTCCGAAGACTTTGACGTTCGTCGCAAACTCGTCCCAGGCGTCGCGTAAGCCGCAAGCCTGAGTGGTGCAACCCGGCGTGTCATCCTTCGGATAAAAATAGAGCACGATGGGCGTGCCACGGAATTGCGAGAGCGAGACTTCGCCGCCGGCTCCGTACGCGCCGCCGACGGCGCTGGCACGGAAATCAGGCGCGATGTCGCCCACCTTTAGCAAGGCATTGTCCTCGTCGGTCATTTTTCGAAAACGATGATCAGAGTGGCAACCGCGCAAAGCAAGACTCCCATCAATGCGCTCTCGTATTTTTCGAGAAGACCGAGCTTCACTTTTCCGAGACCAAAGATTGTCAATGAAGTGAAGAGGACCATGCCAGCGACCGTCGCGATCGAAAGCACCGCAGTCAGCAACGCGAACCCGGTCCAGCCGTAGCGAATGCCGAAGACATAGAATGGCACGAACCCTTCGCAGGGTGAGAACGTCAGAAATGCGAGCAAACTGAGAATCGCGGCGCGATCGGAGGTGCGGTGCGGTGTCTGGAGGTCCGGATGTGCGTGCTCTGCGTGACTCGCATGCTCGTGCAAATGCTCGTGCGGGTAGCTGAAATGCACATGGCCTTTGCCGACGAGCTGCCGCCAGATGTAATAGAGGCCGAAGGCGAGAAGCACTCCTCCCGCCAGGCGCGGAAACCAATGGCCCATTGTGTCATTGATAGCGGCACCGAAAAGAGTAATCGCGAGGCCAAGCACCGCAGTCACGAGAACGTGGCCAGAGCCGGCCAGCGCGGTGATCGCGATGGTCTTCGAGCGGCTCCATTGTTGCACGCGCGCCGTGAGCACGAAGGGCAGCCAATGGGTCGGAATGGCCGCATGAAAAAAGGCCACGCCAAACCCGGAGAGCGCGATCGTTGTGAGAACAGTCTGATTCATCCTGGCTGTTCCGTAACGCTGCGCATTTCTATTCTACCGTTACGCGAAACAACTGCGGCGGACAGTCTCTGGAGAAAACGCGCGGCCTGATCTGGATTGATTGTCGCGCCGAGCGCGCATATTACTCGCCGGCCTGTGATGAATGCGGCATTCACTTGGTGATTCGCGACCTCTCATCGGCCACGTATGCCATCGTTTCCAGCCAAGCTCCCGCGAAAGCCGAATCTCATTGTCTTTCTGCCCGATCAGCAACGAGCGGACACAATCGGTTGCTACGGCGGCGTCAAAGTGCACGCGCCCAATCTCAATAAACTCGCGGCGGAATCCACCATTTTCGACCGCGCGTATGTAACACAGCCGGTTTGTTCGCCTTCCCGGTCCTCGCTCATGACTGGCATGTGGCCGCACCTGACGGGAGTGACGAAAAATAGCGCTCCACTCGACGCCCAATTCCGGGTCTTGCCTGAGCTGCTCGGGGATGACGACTACCACTGCGGGTATCTTGGAAAGTGGCACCTTGGTGGCGAAACATTACGGCAAAGAGGATTTCACAAATGGATCTCAACGGAGGGAAAGAGTGATTACAGCGCCTTTCTGCAAGAGAGCGGGCTCACGCCGGACAAGGCGGACGGCTCATTTTCGGCCCTGGCTGAAAGCGGCATGCCGCTCGAACATTCCAAGCCACGGTTCCTCGAGCGACATGCGTGCAAGTTCCTTCAAGACCATCGCGGTCGGCCGTTCGTTCTCTTCGTTGCGTTCGCCGAACCCCACTCTCCCTATAACGGACCATTCAATGGCGCGCATCCTCTTCACGACGTCGATCTCGATCTCACGGCGACCGCCCCGGCGAGCGAGCGCCTTCCGCTTCGTTATCGTTTAATGCGCGAATGGCAGCATGCGGAGGCGGTGCTCGATCGCACGCGCCGCCGCGAGCTCTATTTCTTTGGCATCACTCCAGACGAATGCAGGAGCATCAAACAACGGTACCTCGGGCTGGTCACGCTGGTCGACGAAAGCATCGGCTCCATCCTCAGC
>JBDTYN010000155.1:0-6118 GCA_040005675.1 Chthoniobacterales bacterium | reverse complement strand
AATCGGCGGTCGTTGCCCAGAAGGCGCGAAAGGCGTTCGGCCAGCTTCGATTCACCACGCTTTCTCGGGCGTTGCTGCCCATGCGCTGCCGCAGGGTCGGATCGTCCACCAAAAGTCGAATCGCGCGCGCGAAATCCTCCGCATCGTGTGCTTTCGTGATAACGCCGTTCACGCCGTCCGAGACCAATTCTCTCGGTCCTCCCGCGTTCGAAACAACAACAGGAAGGCCGGAAGCTTGCGCTTCAATGATGACATTCCCGAAGGTGTCGGTCGTACTCGGAAAGACAAAGATATCGGCGGAAGCGTAGGCCGTCGCGAGTTCCTCGCCGTTCAAAGACCCGGTGAACGCAGCGGCGGGAAGATTTTTCGCTAACGTTTTTGCGTAAGGGCCGTCTCCGACGATGAACAATTGCACTGGGAGTTTATCGTCCAGTAACTGGGTGTAGGCGGCGGCAAGGATATCGAGATCTTTTTCGCGTGAAACTCTTCCGACGTAGAGCAAATAAGCTTTTCTGGCGTGATTTGAGCCAAAGCGGCGCCAGAAGCCAGGGTCGCGTCTCGCGGGGTTGAACAACTCGGTATCCAATCCACGCGGTAAAATCTTGAGCTTCTCCGGATCGAACCCGCGATCGATCCAACTGCGGCGGTATTGTTCTGAGTTCACGAAGACGGTCTCAGCCTGGCCGTAGAACCAATGCATGTAACTCCAGGCAAGGCTTTCGAGGAATTTGTCTTCCGTGAGAATGCGAATGTACTGTGGGAAATCGGTGTGATAGATGGCGCTGGTGCGCAGGTTCAGCATCTTGGCGGCCAGCAGCGCCGTTAGTCCGACTGGTCCGGGCGTACTGATGATGAGCTCGGTGAATTGCTCTCGCTGGATGTAATCGAGGATCTGCAGAATCGGTGGGAAGCTGAGTTTTTGCAGCTCATACTCGGGCAGCTCGAATTCGCCGATCGGCCGGAAATTTTTTATTGGAATGCCGTCGGCGTGGAGTTCGCCGCGAGATGTCACAACGACCAGCTCTTCGCCGGCGCCGGCTGCTTCCGCCGTGAGTTTGCGAATCGTGTTCGCGACGCCGTTGACGTCGTCCAGCGTATCGGTGAACCAGGCGCGCTTCCGGTTCTGCAAAGCGAGAGGGATACTCCCGGTCAGCTGGAGGAACACGTCGCGCAGCCAGGCGCGAGACGGAGCTTGGCTGTGGAATGCGTAGATGTAAGGGGCGAGCAGGACGAGAATCGGCGCGATGCCGCTCAGCGCCTGAATACTTTCTATGACATTGCCCGCGCTGATTTGCTTCACGAATCGCTCGAAGAGCCGAAAGGCGAGTTGCTCGCAGACGAGGTTCGCCATCAAAAACGTGCGCCGCTCTGGCTCCGCCACGCTGTCGGTCCCTCGGGCGAGCATCGCTTTCACTTCCGGTCGCGCGAAATAGCCGGAAAGCTCTTTCCAGAGCGAGACGTTCGCCGGCCGGGCGAGATCGAAGATTTTTCCTGAAAGCACGCCCTGCGCGATGAAGCCAGCTTTCTGCCGCAGGGTGAATTCAGTCGGATCGCGTCCCTCCATAAACCGGGAGAACATCGCCTCGAGTAGTGTCGCGCCCGGGCCCAGCCGTTCCGTGAATCGGTCCTGAATGAAGCAGGAAAGCGTATGGTAAAATCCGTGCGAGAGGGCGATGGGCGTGCCGCCGTCTCCGTGCGGAGCACATGCCCCCTTGCGGATGTGGGAGAGAAATTCGATTGGCGAATCGGCTGGCGGGGTTTCCGTATAGGCGGAGGCGAGGAACTGACCGCCATGATCGTCCGACCCTCCGATAAGAATTTTCCGCCAAGGCTCGGCATGAGTCGGAGCGAGGTTGTGGCGATTGGCGTATTCGTCGATTTTGGCGGGAGTCAGTTCACCCAGAAACTGGCGGGTCAGGTCACTGAGAAGGGCATCGCGCAGGCCATTGATTCCTTCGAAGTGCTGAAAGAGCAGGACCAGGCGTTCGAGGTGCGACGCCTGAAGTTTGCCATTGATGCTGTAAAGCGGATGGGCCACCGCGTGCGCGATTTGCTCGCGCTGGAGGTATTTTTGCAGCTCGAAAAGATTCCCGCGGAGACCGGCTATATCTCCGTGCTGCCCCTCCGTGATCCCCCAGATTAGCAGGTGTAGTTTACACGGATCATGTGGGAAATAAACTGTAACCTGTTCACTGATAAATATATCTGGATATTTTTCGAGTCGTAAACAGCCTTCGATTGTGTCGTGATCAGTAATCGTCACGAAATCCATTCCGCTTGCCCGCAAATGATTGCGAAGCTCTTCCGGGTCCGAATAACTGTCGGGAAAATCGAAGCGCCGAAAGAGCCATTCCTCCGAGCGCGCGCTGTAGCGCGAGTGAACGTGGAGATCGCAGCGGCTCATCAGCTTTATTCGCGCTCGCGCGCGCGGACCCTTTGCTCGGCGACCCAATCGCCATAGGTCATCGGCCGGCGCACATCTCTCAGCCGCTCGACAAGCTCGGAGATCTGTCGCCAGATTTCGGGGTGGGCACAATCGGGCGGATGAATGCTGAGCCGAACAAGCGACTCGGGTGCGGTTGCGGCAAAGAGCACGCGATTCCAGGCGAGACTCGCCGCGCGGCGCCAGGCACTGCGCACGCTGTAAACCAGGGTTCGCCCGGCAAAATCCTTGCCACTGCGAAGGTCGCGAACGGTGCGAAGACGAGTCGTGTATTCGATCCCTGCATCGAGCGCGGCGCGCTCCGCCTCGCGTGACAAAAGCCAGGCGGGCGCAATGAAGCCGGGTGAATTGAATCCCGCCGCGCCGAACTCTTCTCGCGCACTCGCGATTCGATCGAATGCCTCCTCGTAGTTCAGATCATGAAATTCGCCTTCGTCCTGAGTGTAGAAACGGGTGACGAGCTGCTGGCTCCAGCTCTCGCCCGGCTGGCGTGGCCGTTGATGAAAGTATCCGTGAATAATGATTTCATCTCCGTCCGCCGCCCGTTCGCGCAGCCAGCTGACAAACGCTTCGTTCTGCATCGACTTACCGGCGTGGTGATAATCCGGCACCACCAGCAATGAGATGGCGCGAACTCCACGGCGCTCGAGCTCGGCCACGATTTTCCGTGAAGCCTCCCAGTTCGCCGGAGCGACATCATGCAATGAAACAATCAGCGCGTTGCGCTCCGTTTCGGCGGCACCGGCCAGAATCGGTGAGAGCGATGTGGCAAATGCGCCAGTCACTCTGGAAAGCTCTTCCCGGGAGTCAGTGCGGACAAGCGTAAATCGAGCACGCGAAAATCAGGCGCCGAGTCCGACGATGACGCGGAACTGAGCGGCGCTCAATGGCTGAACGGACAAACGCGCCAGTCGCAGGAGCGGAATGCCCGCGAGTTGCGGTTCGGCCTTGACCTGATCCAGCGTCACCGGCTTCGCGAGCGCACGTCTGGGTTCAAGATCGACCGCACTCCAGTCGCCCTCTTTCGCTGTCGGATCCGGGTAGGCAGGACGCGCGACGACCGCGATCCCGACCACCGCTTTCTCCGTGACGCTGTGATAGAAAAGTACCTCGTCGCCCTTCCGCATCGCACGAAGATTATTGCGCGCGGTGAAATTGCGCACGCCTGTCCAGCTCGTTCGACCGTCGCGCACGAAGTCCTCCCAAGAATAAGCCGAGGGCTCTTGTTTCACGAGCCAGAACTTCTTCACTGACGGAAAATAGGCGCACCGGTCGGATTCGACAACCTGCGAGGTCTGTCTCACAATCGCGAGATGCCGAAGGGCGTATTTATTACCTTCGAAGGTTCGGAGGGCTGCGGGAAATCGACGCAAGTGCGGCGGCTCGCGGCGCGATTGGAAAAGGAGAGTCGTCGTGTGATTGTGACGCGCGAGCCGGGCGGAACGCCCATCGGCGAAAAGATCCGCGATTTGCTGCAGTTCGCTCCGGAGAGCGCCGTGATGACGCCCGAAACCGAGCTGTTACTCTTTGCCGCCAGCCGAGCTCAGCTCGTGCGCGAAGTTATTGCGCCGGCTTTGGAAAAAGGAGCGATCGTCCTTTCGGACCGCTTCGCGGATTCAACGACTGTTTACCAGGGCGCCGCGCGGAACTTGAATGAAGAGATAGTGCAGATCCTAAATGGATTTGCTGTCGCCGACTTCCGGCCGGCTTTGACGTTTGTGCTCGACGTTGATATGGCGACGGCGCGTGCGCGCTTATTGCGCCGTGTCCGCCCTGCGGGCGCACCGGATCGCATGGAACAGGAACCGGCGGAATTTTACGAGCGGGTCTGCCTTGCGTATCGCGAACTGGCGCAACGCGACCCGGCCCGGATTCGCCTCATCGACGGCACGCGGTCGCGAGAGGATGTTGAGCAGGAAATTTGGGAGCAATGCGGAGCCAAAATTCCGGCGCTCTTTGCGCGAGCAACCAAATCTCGGCCAATGACTCCGTGACCCGATGGCGTTCTCACCCGAAACTGCGTTGGTTTATCTGAAGCGCGCTCACCAACAGCGCCGCCTCGCACACGCTTATCTGATTTCGGGAGCTTCTGGCAGCGGGAAACGTGCGCTCGCCGCGCAACTCACCCATCTGGTAAATGGCATTGCTGCCGAGTCGGTCTTCGGCGCCGCTGGTGCCGGGGTCCATCTGGTCGAGCCAGAATCAAAGTCGCGGCGCATTGTTATCGAACAAATTCGTGAGCTCGAGCAGGCCTTGCAGTTCCGAACAACAAATGGCGGGCGAAAAGTTGCAGTCGTCGCGGACGCCGATCGTTTGCAACCGCAAGCTGCTAACGCGTTTCTCAAAACGCTTGAGGAGCCGCCGAAAGACTCATTGCTCCTCCTCCTGAGCGCGCTGCCGGAGGCGCTGCCCGATACGATCCTGTCGCGCTGCATCTCCATTCCACTCTCCCCGCCCGCGGAGGCAGCGCCCACGTCGGAAGAACTGGAAATGGTTCAGTTGCTCAGCGAAGCCGCAAATCCCGCCGCCGCCGGCGTTCAACTTGCCTATCAGCTGGCACAACGTTTTCAGCGTCTGCTCGCCAAAGCGCGTGCGGCGATTCAGGAGGAAAACGCGGAGGCGTTCAAGCGCGAGGAAACGCGTTACAAAAATACAACGGACGGCGGGTGGCTGGAAGAACGCGAACAGCACTACAAGGCGCTCGGAGAAAGCTTGTACCTGCGACGCCGCGCAACCCTGATCGAAACGTTGCTCCTCTGGTGGTCGGAGGTTCTGCGCGCAAAGAACAACCTCGCGCGAACCGAACTCGCCGCGGCGCGCGAAGAGACCAGCGCAGTGGCGGCTCGCCTGACCACTCCGGAAATTCTTCGCCGGATACACCGGGTCGAAGAGTTGCGTGATCAACTCGGTCGCAGCATCCAAGAGGCACTCGCGATCGAAGCGGCTTTCCTCCGCATCTTTTCCTTCTGATCCCGAACCTGACGTTGCTTTACTCATGACCCCCAGACGCACGCTCACCGTCGCGCTCGTGGGCTACAATTTTATGGGCCGCGCCCATTCCAACGCATGGCGCCAGGCTCCCCGATTCTTCCCATTGCCCGTCGATCTGCGGATGAAGACAATCTGCGGCCGCGAGACTGCGGCGGTGCGGAAAGCCGCGGCACGTCTCGGATGGGAAACTGCGTGCGGCGATTGGCGCGAAGCCGTCGCGGATCCTGACGTCGATATCGTCGACGTTTGCACGCCTAACGACTCGCACGCGGAGATCGCCATCGCCGCCGCCAAAGCTGGCAAAGCCATACTTTGCGAGAAACCGCTCGCCCGCACCGTCGCGGAAGCGAAAAAGATGTTGGATGCGGTGCGGCAGGCGCGCGTAACCAACATGGTCTGCCACAATTACCGGCGCGTACCGGCAATTGCGCTGGCCAGGGCAATGATCAAGCGCGGCGATCTCGGCGACCGCATTCACCATTTCCGCGCCCGTTATGCGCAGGATTGGATTGCCGATCCGGAACTTCCTCTTGTCTGGCGTCTGCAATCGAAAATCGCCGGCTCTGGCGCGCTCGGCGATCTCGGGTCTCACGTTGTCGATCTGGCACGGTATCTCGTCGGCGAGATCAGCGAAGTGTTCGCCGTGATGGAGACGTTTGTGAAACGCCGTCCGCTGGTGCGCGG
>JBDTYN010000154.1:0-8355 GCA_040005675.1 Chthoniobacterales bacterium | reverse complement strand
GTTTAGCCGAAACGTCGCTGGCCGTGAGGAACAGTGCCAGCGCGACAAAGCCCGAGGAAAGGCATTTTTTCATGGGAGCGGAGGATGGATTGGTGGATTTGCGGGAGCGGCTGGAAGGGTGAGATTTGGGGACTTTCGAGCCGGCGCGCTACGTCGGAGTAGCGCGATAAACCGTCGAGGTCACCGCCGCGCCGAGTGAGCGGCGGGATCAGAAATAGAAAGAGTTCGTCAGTTCGAACGAGAGGGGGCGGCTGAGGGAATGTAGTCGCGGGGGTTTCATCGGTAAGTCAGGAAGCGGGGTCTCTTGAAGCGATTCACGTGGGGGCAGAAATCAGAGCCGCCGCGATCAGGGGGATTAGAAATAGGATCGTCGCGATCCCCATCGCTGCGAATCCGATCAAGGCTCCGAGAAAAGCGCATCGTAGCGGGGTCAAGGCTGGTTCGGCTCTTACGACCTGCCAGACGACAAACCAAAAAACGAAGACCAGCCAAACTGTCGGCATAAGGACAACCGAGTAGGCCTGTGCGGGCACGAAGAAGGCCCAGGAGAGCGCGGCCATTAGCCCGATGAGCTCCGCGCGGTTCCCATAAGGAACGTGCGATTGGTTCGGAGCCCGTGCGCCACTAAAAACCCTCAGAGCGGTCTTATAGAGCAGTACGGCGGATCCAGCCTCCAGGCACCCCTGAAGAAGCCCTGGAATGAAAGGGTTATACCCGAAGAATTTGTAGATCCCGGCGAGCAGATAAGCGTAGAGGGGCAGTCCGTAGAACGCGACGTGATCGGTCCACTGGCCTTGCACAATTCGCAGAGCCCAGCCGTTGTAGAAATGCATATCTCCGCGGGTTGGCAGGAAGAAGGCTGTTCCACTTAACCGGCTTAACGCGAGGAGTCTGACAATCAGAACCATTGCAAAAACGTAGTGCGACGGCCCGAGAGAAAGTGGCAGGAGGCGTTGGCGACCGTTCACGCGTACAGAGGACCGATCGTGACCACGAAACTAGTGGAAGACGAGGGGGTCAGTCTTCTAGAAATTCTAAAAGACGAGGCGTTTGGCATCACGGCTGCTGTTAGAAGCGCCACATCCGCGATCGGTATCGTGGATCGCAGTCAAACAAACAAGAGATAAAAAGAAAGCAAACAGCATGTTAAACAAACTCAACAAAGGCCGCGCGGGTTTCACCCTCGTGGAAATCATGATCGTGGTGGCGATCATCGCCCTGTTGGCAGCTATTGCGGTGCCCGGATTCCTCCGTGCCCGTAAACGCTCCCAGGCGAGCCGCATCATCAACGATCTTCGCCTGATCGACGCCGCCGTCGACCAATACGCGATCGAAACCAACAGGCAGAGCGGTGCGACGGTCAACACGACCGACTGGACTGCCTATCTAAAGAAAGGTTCGGCTCTCTATAACACGGGCAAGGACCTCTTTGGTAACTCGTATGGCTCCCAGATCGTGGACTCGCTTCCGAAGACCGCGAGTGGGCCCAGCAGCACGTTCAACGCGATATCGGATGTTGCTGACGTCAACTTCTTCTCTCCTTACGGCACGCAGTAATATCTGACGATTCATTCGCCTGTCATCGGGCCGACCCGGTGGCAGGGAATGAGTTGTGAGAACGAGACTGATGTCCCGCTGATCGCACCTTGCGCTACCTAACAAAAGCTCCTGAAGCATGTTTAAGAAACTGACAGCTAGATCTGCCGGCTTCACGCTGGTGGAAATCATGATTGTGGTCGCGATTATCGCGCTGCTCGCAGCGATCGCCGTTCCCGGGTTTCTTCGGGCTCGCAAACGCTCGCAGGCATCGAAAATTATCAACGATCTTCGCCTGATTGACGCGGCGGTCGACCAATACGCGATCGAAACCGGCAAGAAGACAGGCGATGCGGCGGCGGTGGCTGATTGGACCAATTACGTTAAAAAAGACACCAAACTCTACGCGACCGGTCAGGATTTGTTTGGCAACGACTACGGCCCACAGGTGGTTGATTCTGTACCGAAGACCGCACCGGGAACGTTCAATGCTCTTTCCGATGTTGCCGACGCCGCGTTCTTCTCGCCTTACGGGACGCAGTAATTTTTTCACGGTTCTTGTCTCCCTTCGGCCGTAACAAGCCCTCGTTTCCAAAACATGAGCAGGGTCCTTACGGAAGCGGGGACGTTTTCGTTTTGAAGGCGAATTTCTTGTCGACGACCGTGCAGAGCGCTGAGGTGAACGACTTCGCGCGTGGAGCGCACGCCGATTTTCGGGCTCAGAAGCAAACGTTTGTCAGGCGCGCGGCCGCGTATCTCGCCCGACCCTGGCTGCAATGCCTGCTTTTGGCGGTGGGCGGATTTATCGTCCGAATGCCGGCACTTCAGGGGCAGCCAGTGTGGGATGATCATTATCTCACGCATGACAATCCCCTGATGAAAAGTCCGCTGCTTGTGCTCGAGGTCTTTCGGCATTCGCTTTTCCTAGATTCCTTCTCGACGCATTATCGGCCGGTCCAGAACCTTTCATTCATTTTCGATTATTTTTTCTGGGGCACCAATCCCTACGGGTTCCACCTTACCAACATCCTGCTTCATGTCGGCAGCGGCGTGCTCCTTTGCAATTTGTTGCGTCGATTAATCGCCCCCTGGTGCGGCGCGGGCGGTGAGAATTCAGGCAACAACTCTCGCGCTTCGCTCCTCGCCTTTACGATTGCTTCGCTCTGGGTCGTCCACCCGGTCCATAGCGGAGCAGTCGATTACATCTCTGGCCGCGCGGACAGCCTCTCCCTCCTCTTTGCGACTGCGGCCTGGCTGCTGGCGCTGCTGGCACATGAAAGCCGACGGCGAAGCGTTATCGTTGTCCTTTACAGCAGTGCCGCGTTCAGTGGGTTGCTCGCCCTCTGCTCGCGCGAAATCGCCGGGGTCTGGCTCGCGCTCTTTCTCCTCCACGTCTGCTGTTTTCAGAGCGAGGCGCGCCGCGGGTTCAAACTCGCGTCAGTCGTCGGCTGCGTTTGCCTTCTGGGATTTTACGTCGGCTTACGACACCTGCCCCGGGATCACATGGACCCGCCGCCGTCAACCGGTTGGAAGGCGCCAATGCGCGCGGTGCTCATGCTGCGCGCACTCGGCGATTATGGCAGGCTCATCGTGTATCCCGCACACCTGCACATGGAGCGGAGCGTTCTGGAACCAGCTAACTATCGCAGCAGCCAATCCTGGAAAGAATCGGCTACCGCGGAATACCTCTCGGTCGGCGGCCTTGCAATCCTGGCAGCGTTTGCTGCGGGAAGTCTTCCGCGCGGCGAAGGCGCCACAATACGTCTCTTTGGCGCAGCTTGGTTTGCCATGGCTTACCTGCCCGTTTCTAATCTCATCGAACTGAATGCGACGGTCGCTGAGCATTGGCTCTATTTGCCGAGCGTGGGTTTTTTGATTTTCGTTGCCGGTTGTGCGGTGGACCTCCCAGCCCGTTACCGCCGAGCGGGCGGCGCGCTTGCTTGCGTCGCGATCGCATGCCTCAGCCTTCGTAGCGCTGCGCGCAGCAGCGATTGGGTGAACGAACAAACTTTTTATGAACGCACTCTTGCGGCTGGCGGAACAACTGTCCGGGTCGCAGTCAACCTCGCCCAGATTTATGTCCGCCAAGGGGAGCTAACCAAAGCCGAAATAATGTTTCGTAAGGTTCTCAGAATAACTCCCGATTATCCGTTCGCGCGTAATGGTCTTGGCCAGGTCTTGTATCAGGAGGGCAAGATCAACGAGGCCCAGACGCTTTTAGCCGATTCGACCAACGCCGCGCCTGAGGCTCGCAAGGATTATCCTCGCACCTGGCTGGCCGCCCTTAGCCTCGCACGTGTGGAGCGCGACCGAGGCGATGCGGCGGGCGCGCTGGCCGTCCTGGAGCGTGCGCACCGCGACTATCCGCAAGCGTGGGAGATCATCAGCTTCGAGGCCGAACTCATCCGCGGATCTGCCGGACCGGCAGCTGCCCTGCTCCTCATCGAAGATTTCGCGAAGAAAAATTGGTGGCATTACGGTGCATCCCTCGCTTTGGGGCGTTTGTACGCCGAAGAAGGTGACAGTGAACGCGCGGAAGGCGCGCTCCGCCATGCCAGCTGGCTCGATGTCCGTGACGCGGAAGCGCTCAACCTGATCGCAGCGATGCAGGTGAGACAGAACAGGCTCGCTGATGCATGCCGCGTGCAGCGCCGGGCCGTCTCCAGACAACCCGACGAACCACGTCAGTATTTGATCCTCTCGGACATCCTCGGTCGGATGGGACGCGGGGAGGAAGCGCGGTTAGCGACGGCTCAATTTGCGCATCTGCAGTCTCTCGCGCAGAATCAAACAGCGGTGAACTAATCGGTCGCCGCGGGTCATGCGGCGCGTTGACTTGGCAGGCGCGGGCCTAACATCGGCCTGCCTCCGTCTCATTTCCGTGCGAATTTATACGATCGAGACGCGGACCTGAAGTATCTCCGCGGGAAAACTCTCGCGGTGATCAACTACGGCGCGCAAGGTCACACTCTCGCCCTGAATCTCCGAGACACGGGGCTGCACGTGGTCGTCGGGCTGTATTTGCGTAGCAAGTCGCGGGGGCGCGCGCAGGGCTGGGTTCGAAGTAGTGAGCGCAGCGGAGGCACTGGGCGGAACGTCGTTGTTTTCTCGCTGCGCTTTGCGTGATGCTAATCGCCATCCAGTAGAACGAGTTGGCACGAGGTTGCGGAGAATGATGGCATTGAAAGACGAACCCTTCGCGTTGAAGATCAACGCGCGGAACCTTAAAACCGATGCGAGCTAGCTCGCCGACCTAGTGTCCGTTCTGACCGCGGCTGCCGCCGATGATGAGAATTGGGATTGTCGTTGTTGGAATCCCGCCGAAGCGATCGCACTGCAGGGGAATCGCAGACGCCGAACTCATCACGTAACATTTTGCTTTCCTGACCGTGAGCTGCCGGCGCACTGGTTGACGCGTCGTATCACTTTTCGCGGCCAACGCCGGAGCGGTGAAGGCGAGCGCGCACAAAAGCGTGGCACCGCATACCGAAACCCCGCGCAGGCGGGGGAACCTGCTTGATGTTTTCATGCTGCCAATCTCCGCCCGTTTGCGAACCGCACAAGAGGCGACCGATTCGCTCTCAATGCTGCCAGAGAAAGTGTTCCAGGCGCAGTCGGGACAGGCGTTCGGCCGCTTCTTCACTTCTGGCACCTCCGGCTGACGCGAGTTTCTGATAAATTGCCGCCGCCGATTCCCACTTCGCATCGTCTTCCAGCAGGCGGGCGGCGTTAAAACCCGCTTTGTAGAACCAGAAGAATTCGCTCGTCCGTCCTGGAATCGACTCGCCCTCTACGACGCGATAAAATGTCTCGAGGGCATGCGCGCGGT
This sequence comes from Chthoniobacterales bacterium, assembly GCA_040005675.1. Classification (GTDB taxonomy): domain Bacteria; phylum Verrucomicrobiota; class Verrucomicrobiia; order Chthoniobacterales; family UBA10450; genus JACCXL01. The sequence continues at coordinate 2,990 of JBDTYN010000154.1, read as the reverse complement.
CGCTCATGCGTTCCAGACATATCCCCTTTTTGAAAAGCGCCTGATTGCGCCAATGAGACGGCGCATCCCCGGCCGCGGCGAGCTGATCAAACAGTTCCCCGGCTCGCCCATAATTTTCGGGCGCGGTGGCCGCCATCTCAAGGAGGATGTCGCCTTTTCCGCAGAGCGCTTCCCGTTTATCGGCCGCTTTTGCGTCGCTTTTCAACACCTCATCATAGAGCGTGATCGCCTCCTGTGTTTTGCCCAGTTTTCGTTCGATCACCGCCTGCTCGTTCCTCGCCGGCCATCGCAATTCACCTGTCCAGGCCGCAACTTGATCGAAGAGCACGAGCGCGCGATCGAAGGCATGTGTTGCCATGGTCCGCATGGCCGATTCAGCAGCAAAGAACAATGCCTTTTCCGTGAATTCGGAATCGGGAGTTTGCTGCGACAAAATCTCGAACTGTGTCTGCGCGGCCGCGAAATCCTGACGACCATAACAAGCTTCGGCCAGTTTCATCCGAACGTCGGCCAGAAAGGACGAAGAAGGATGTTTTCTGAGAAACTCGTTCGCGAGCCGGATCACTTTTGTGTCGGCGTCCTGGGCGTCTGTTTCCGCCAGCCAGACCTCCAAATAATCCGCGCGTTCCGTTGCGACCTCGGTCGGTGGTACTTTCGCAAACTCGGCCAGGGCCGCGAGCGTTTCATCGAGACGCGGCGGAGTTGCGTGGAACGCAAGCTCCGCGAGCGCAACCCACGCCTCGGCTACTTTCCTGCTCTTGGGAAAATCGCGAATGAATCCCCGGAGCGATGTCACTGCCTTCCGGTCTCCCTGTGCGGCTTCCGTCATGCCTTCTTGGAAAGCCAGTTCGGCACGTCCATCCTCATCGCCGTTTCGCTCTGAGAATTCGCGCGCATCGTTTACGAACCGCACACGATTATTCGAGCGTAACGAAGAAACTGACGCGTTGAAAAGGGCATCAGTTTCACGAGGGGCACCGGTCCGGCCCAGCCTTTCAAAAACGTCTGCCGCCGGCTCAAACCGGCGCGCGTTGTATTGCGCTTTCCCGATTTGAAATTCAAGCCGCGCAACCAATGGAGCAGGCGGATTCAGATCGCGTGCGATTCGCAAGGTGGCGATGGCTCGATCGGGCTGATTGTCTTCCAATTGCAGCTGTGCGAATTCGAGCAGCGCCTCTGCCAGTGAAGGATGCGTTGCGGGATGGCCCGCGAGGTCGGCAAAGATCTGTAGCGCATTGTCGCGCCGCCCGGCGCGCAATTCCATCCGCGCCAGATACCATTGCGCAAAACCTCGGCGGGGCTGTGCGGGGTCGTTGGCCCAGCGCGCCAGTTCCCGGCGCGCCGGCTTCCGTTCCGCGCGGTAACATTGATCCAATCTCGCGAAGAGGAGCGGAAGGGCGGGATCATTCGGGTGATGTTCGATGAACTCCTCGAGGAGATCATCGCCCGCTTCCGGAGCATGGAGAGCAAGATGCGTTTCAGTCAGGGCGACAATCGCAGCGAGCAAGACCGCGTGGCTGGCGCCTTCAGGTCGCCGAAGGATCGATTCGAAGAGCTCAATAGCCTGCTCGCGGTTATTCAGCAGCGCCGCGAGACGCCCGCGCAGTAAGCGGCGTTGTTTGCGCTCTCCCGTAGATTCCGTCTCCGTGCTTTCCAGGAGCCGCCTCGCGGCTGTTGCGTCTCCTTTGTCGATCAACAATTCGGTTGAAAGCAGCCGTGCCGCGACATCCCATTTCGGGAACGGGGACAGGGAACGGAGTGTCTCCATCGCCTCATCGCGTCGGCCTAAGGCGCGCAGCGCTTCCGCTTTGCCCAAAAGAGCTTCAGCGTGATAATCGCTGCCCGGTTCATCCAAAACCTGCTGGTATGCGGAGAGCGCTTTGCTCCAACGTGCCAAGCCCGCCAGAGTCTGAGCGCGAAAAAATCGAGCATTGGAAGGGTTACCGATCGCAGGGTCGCCAAGGATCTTTAGCGCTTCACCGAATCGCTCGGCGGCGAAGAGCGCTTCTCCCAGCTTTTCAGTTGCTGCCGCGGTTTGTTCCGCCGGCGGATGCGTATTCAGCAGGGATCGGAGTCGAGTGACGGCGATTTCAGAGAGCCCTTGCGCTAGCGGCTCGAGAGCAAAATTCAATTCGTCAGGCGCAGCGACCAACAGATTTGTCGTTATGCCCACCCAAATCAGGGCAACTGACCAACCCCGGATTTCAATGCGCTTCATCGAAGCTGCAGAAGTGGATGCAGATAGCGGCCGGTGAAGCTTTGCGGTACAGCGGCGATCGCTTCCGGTGTACCGGCCGCGACAATCTCGCCGCCCTGCTCACCACCTTCCGGACCGACGTCGATGATCCAATCCGCGCATTTGATCATTTCCAAATTGTGTTCAATGACCACCAGCGTGTTGCCAGCGTCGCGCAACTTCATTAAGACCTGCAAAAGTTTCTCGATGTCGGCAAAGTGCAGACCGGTCGTCGGCTCATCCAGAATGTAAATCGTACGGCCCGTCGCTCTCTTCGCCAGCTCCGTCGCTAGTTTGACGCGTTGCGCTTCGCCGCCGGAAAGCGTGGTGCCAGCCTGTCCGAGCCGGAGATAACCCAGCCCGACATCCAGTAGTGCGATCAACTTATCGGTCACGGAAGGAACGTTGCGAAAAAAACGCGCGGCTTCGTCCACAGTCAGGTTCAGGACGTCGGCGATGTTTTTGCCTTTGTAAGTAATCTCCAGCGTCTCGCGGTTGTAGCGCTGGCCGCGACATACCTCGCACTCGACGTAAACGTCCGGCAGAAAGTGCATTTCAATCTTAATCAAACCGCCGCCCTCGCAATTCTCGCAGCGCCCACCCTTCACATTGAAGCTGAACCGCCCCGCATCGTATCCACGAATCCGAGCCGCCGGCAGCTGGCTGAACAGTTCACGAATCGGCGTAAATGCACCGGTGTAGGTGATTGGATTCGAACGCGGAGTGCGGCCGATGGCGGTCTGGTCGATCACGA